>CAYQVV010000090.1:0-1954 GCA_964421155.1 uncultured Elusimicrobiaceae bacterium | reverse complement strand
GGATATAATGGAAAAAAAACAAACAGATATATTTAAAAATGAAATCGTTATTAGAGAAGAACTAAATATTGCAAAAATTCCTATATTTCTACCCTCAAACACAAAACAAAAAAGTTTAATTATTAAAAAAAAAATAAATGACAATGAAAATCAGATTGTAATGATTGGAATATTAGAAGATGCAGAAAACGGAAAACAAGAAGTAGGATGTTTTGATATTGTAGACTATAAAGTATATTTGTTTTTAATACAAAAATATAAAGAATTAGAAGATAAAACGGAAGATATAAAGTTTAGTATAAATGAAATTATTAATTTTTTAGGATTAAAACAATCAGGCACAAATACAAACAGAATAAAAACAAGTTTAAAAAGATTAGCAAAAATACCAGTAGATTTTTCTACATTTTTTTATAAAAATAAATTTGATACTCAAAAAAAAGAATATGTATTTCAAATAATAAAAAATTTATCTTTAATCAGTAAAAAAAATTCAAAAACTATCAATGCTCAAAGTTCATGTAAATTTGATAATTTTATCATAAATAATTTAGATTTTAACTATGCAAAACCAACAATATTTTCACAAATAAGAGATTTTAAAAATGATTATACTTTAATTTTACATAGATATTTTGATCCTATAATATCAAGCAGTAAAACAAATTTTTTTAAAAGATCTTGGCTTCAATTAGCTCAAGATATTCAAATGCCTTATAAGTTAAATTCTAAAATTCAAAGATATTTAATCCCTGCCTTAAATGAATTAAAAGAAAAAAAATGTTTTTGGACTGGATTTATTAGTGATTTTGTTGCTGAAAAAAATGATTTAATAATATATTTTAAAAAATTTGAAAAAGAATTGGAATATGAAGAAGTTGTTAATAATTCAAAAAATTTAAATGAAAATGGTTTTGATATAAATTTATTAGAAAATTTGAAAAAAAAATTTGGAAATGAAAAAGTTGAAGAAGTAAAAAATAAAATTTTAAAGAGACAAAATAAAATAAAAAATATAAATGCTTTTTTAACATCTGCTTTAAACAAAAATTTTACTTTTGATACAACACAAGAAGAAATATTGGAAGAAAATCAAAAAAAAGAAAAAATTTTGAAAACTAAAAAAAGAACACAAGAAAATAGACGAAAAGAACTTTTTATAATGGAACAACAAGAAAGCGATAAAATATGGGAGCAATTTAGTAATTTATCAGAAAAAGAAAAAGAACATATAAAAAGTCAAGCAATATCAAAAATAGAAACAGATATAAATAAAAAATTCAATCAAGATTCAAAAATAGATAAATTATTTTTTAATGATTTAGCTTTAAAAATTAAAATCATAGAAATATTAAAAAGTTTATAATTTTTTTTAAATATATAAAATGGGAAAAAACGGACAAATAAAAAAGAGCGACAAATAATCTTTTCGTGAAATACTCATTATAAGAATAAAAATCAAAATAAAATTAAATAAATTCTTTTTTAATTTTCTCGTCTTAAAAATGAATTGTGGCATATTGTGGCACTCCTTTTTTAAAAATATATTTTTTAATTCTATACTTTTCACGAAAAAATAAAACTTTTCACGAACTAATCAAAAACAACAAATCAAAATTTATAATCCTTATAATTGCTTTGTCCGTCTAAAACTTTTTTTAATGATACCAAAATAAACCTTAAAATTTTTATTCGTGAAATGAGTATTTCACGACTTTTTGCTAAGGAAAATCCTTTGGAATTGGCTACGAAACGAGGGGGGACGGAAGAGGTAGAGATATACTTTTCTCCAAATGGAAATTGCCAAAATGAAATAATTGAGGAATTAGAAAAAGCAAAAAACAGTATAGATTTGACTATGTATACATTCACATCTAAAGAACTCGCAGAAACACTGATAAAAGCAAAGACAAGAGGGGTTATAGTGAGGGTTTATCTTGATGATAGCATGAAG
>CAYQVV010000089.1:0-4852 GCA_964421155.1 uncultured Elusimicrobiaceae bacterium | reverse complement strand
AGATGACAAGAATAGCAGCATATTTTCATAACTAAACTGCTATATCAAACACTACTCCTTCGCCTCTTTACAATGTCGGAACAAAATAATCTTAAAATTATTTTGTTATTTTCAAATTTTTAAAATATTCTATAGTTTATCTATACATAAAAGCTTTTTTTTATTATTATAAATTTGATCCAAATTATAAAATAACTAAATTTTTAAACTTCTATAGAAAATTTTTTAATTTTTATTTTTTTTCTCGAAAAAAACATTGACTTTTATTAATTTTTATTATAATTTTATTGAATATATTTTACTTAAATAAATGGATTTTTTAAGGATAAAAGGAGTCAATTATATGGCAAAATTAAAGACTGGCAGACATACTTCAGCATTAAAAGAATTAAGAAAAAGCAAAAAAAGAAATCTTGTAAATAATTCTAGAAAAAGCTTATTAAAAACTTTATCTAAAAAAGTTTTATCAGCAGTAGAAAACAAAGAAATAGATAATGCAAAATTATTTTTAGCAGAAGCATTTTCAGCATATGATAAAGCATCAAAAACAAACACAATTCACTCAAATAAAGCAGCTAGAAAAAAATCTCAACTAGCAAAAAAAGTTTTAACTTTACAAGCATAACATTTTATCAATTTACAACAATAAAAAAAGGATGCATTCAAAAGAATGTATCCTTTTTTCTTTTTAATCTTAATACAAGGAATTTCTAAAATGATAATTATTTTACAAATTTTAGACATAATCTTTGTCTCAATCATATTATATTATATATATAATTTTCTAAAAATAAATAGAGCTGGGCAAATGATTAGAGGCATCCTTATATTTATGATTTTAACTATGATTGCAGGATTTTTACACTTTACAGTTCTTGAATGGATTTTAAGAAGTACTTGGACATTTTCTTTAGTAGTTTTAGTTATAATATTTCAACCAGAAATTAGAAATATATTAGCTGATATAGGAAGACAAAGATGGTTCATATCTAACCTTCAAAACAATAATATATCAGTTCTTTTAGATAGCATAAAATATTTTGCTGATAATAAAATAGGTGCTTTAATTGTATTAGAACAAAGTGACAACTTAAAAAATTATATAGAAAACGGTGTAAAATTAAATGCTAATATATCAAAAGAACTTCTAGCAACAATTTTTATGCCAAAAACCCCTCTTCACGATGGAGCTGTTATTTTACAAAATAACAAAATAGCTTCTGCAGCAAGCATACTACCTTTAAGCAATGAAGAAATATCTAAATCAATAGGAACTAGGCATAGAGCAGGTTTAGGTATGAGCGAATTATGTGATGCAATAATCATTATAGTATCAGAAGAAACTGGAAAAATCAGTCTTGCAAGAAATAAACAAATGAAATGGGACATAAATATAGAAAAATTAAATGATATTTTACATAAAATTATAGGAAATAAAACTGAACGAAAAATTGAATTCATTATTATAAACTTAAAAATTTTATGTTCTCTAAAAACAATTAAAAAAAATTTTCATATAAAAATTTTATCTTTAATTATCGGTGCTATATTTTGGTATTATCTTAAAATCTTCATAATAAAATAAAAATCATGAATATAAAAAATATTTCATATACATTTATATTATTAATTTTTTCAAATATTTTTATGACTTTTGCATGGTATTCTCATTTAAAAAATCTAAAAAATGCTCCTTTAATTATGGTTATATTTATCAGCTGGGGGATTGCTTTCTTTGAATATATTCTTCAAGTTCCAGCTAATAGAATAGGACATACTATTTTTTCAGTATCTCAACTAAAAATTATACAAGAATTTATAGCTTTATCTATATTTATTCCTTTTTCTATTTTTTATATGAAAGAAAAAATTTCTTTTAACTATATAATCGCAAGCTTTTTTATGTTAGTTGCTTTATATTTTGCATTAAAAAAATAAATAAAAGAATTTTGACTTAATTTATATATTTATTTATAATTATTTTTTATGTTTTATAAATTTGGAGAATAATAAAATGATAAAATTAATCATTATGATAATTTTGAGTTACTTTTTAGGAGCAATATCTTTTTCATACTTAATTACTAAAATATACCTAAAAAAAGACATTAGAGAATTAGGAAGTAAAAATGCTGGGGCAACAAATGTTTTTAGAAGTGTAGGAAAAATACCCGGAATATTAACTTTAATATTAGATATATTAAAAGGTTTTTTTGTGGTAAAAATATCTTATATATTTTTTCCTAATAGTTTAATTCATGCTATAATTTTTGGATGCATAACTATTATTTCTCATAGTTTTTCTATTTTTTTAAATTTTAAAGGTGGAAAAAGTGTGGCAACAACTCTTGGAGTTTTTTGTGGAATAGCTCCATTGGCAATTTTTATAGCATTAATAATATTTATTGCTTGCCTAGGATTTTTTGGATTTGTATCTTTGAGTTCAATAATTGCAGCTTTTTGTTTACCATTTATAATTTATTCACTAAAATATAATTCTATAATTTTAATTATGGCTATTTTTATAGCAATATTTGTAATTTATAGACATAAAAGCAATATAAAAAGACTATATGATGGAACTGAAAAAAAAATAATAGGTTAAAAATATGAAAGAAAAAACAAATATAGCAATTCTTGGACTCGGAAGCTGGGGAATGGCTTTAGGAATGGTGCTAGACGATAATAATTGTAATGTCAAAATTTGGGATATAAATGCAGAAAGAGCAAAAAATTTAATGATTTCAAAAAAATTTGATTTGTTAAATTGGATAAATATCCCAGAAAATATTAATTTATCTGGAGATATATTAGATGTTATAAAAGATGCAAATGTTATAATTTTTGCAGTACCATCAAATGCAATAAGAAATGTTTCTGAAAAATTAAAGGAAGTAATTCAAAATAAAAAAATAGATATTTCTGATAAAATATTTTTAAGTGTTGCAAAAGGCATGGAAAATGAAACATATCTTTATATGACAGATATTATTTCAGAAGTTTTAAACATAAATAAAAAATATATATATGCTTTGTCTGGACCTACTCATGCAGAAGAAGTTTCAAAAAAAATATTAACAACTGTTTGTATAGCTGGACAAGATCAAAAAATTTTAAAAAATTTACAAAATACATTTTCAAATAATTATTTTAGAGTTTATACAACATTAGATATCACTGGTGTAGAATTAGGAGGTGCAGCAAAAAATATCATAGCAATAGCTGCTGGAGTAATAGATGGACTAAATCTTGGAGATAATACAAAAGCTGCATTAATAACAAGAGGGCTTTTAGAAATAGCAAGATTAGGAAAAAAACTAGGTGCAAACATTGAAACTTTTTATGGATTATCTGGACTAGGAGATTTAATTGTAACCTGTATAAGTGAACATAGTAGAAACAGATATTTTGGCGAACAACTAGGAAAAGGAAAAAAAACTGAAGATATATTAAAAGAAATGACTATGGTTGCAGAAGGAGTTTTTGCAACCAAATCAATACATAATCTAGCAAAAAAAAATAATATAGATATGCCAATAGTAAACGAAATTTTTTCAATTATTTATGAAAACAAATCTCCAAATATATCGCTAGAACATTTAATGCAAAGAGATTTAAAAGAAGAAAAATTATTTTAATTTAAAAAAGAGGATAAAATCTTGAACAAAAATGATATAATCAATACAGTTGCAAAAAAAACTTTAACTGCAAAACAAGCAAAAGAAATTGTAGATTATATTTTTGAAATTATAAAAGACGAATTAATAAATAATTCAAATAAAGTAGTTATTTCCAGTTTTGGCACTTTTGAACCAAAAATAACAAAAAGTAGAATAGGTAGAAATCCAAAAACTGGAGAAACAGTAGAAATACCTTCAAAAAAAACTATAAAATTCAAACTATCTAAAAATGTTTAAAACTAATTTTTTGAAATAATCCTTTCATATATATTTTTTGCATTATAAGAACTTCTAACAAAAGGTCCAGATTCTACAGCTTTAAATCCCATATCTATTGCTAAGTTTTTATAATTTTCAAACTCTTCTGGAGATAAATATTTATTTACTTTATAATGTTTTAGAGATGGCGATAAATATTGTCCTAAAACCAAAATATCACATCCAGTTTCTTTTATATCAAAAAAAGTTTCCTTTACTTCATCAAGACTTTCTCCTAATCCAAGCATAAGCCCTGTCTTAACTAAAATATTTGAATCTGGAGAAATAGTTTCCTTTAAAGTTTTCAAAAAACTTAATGAAATATCATATTTTGCAACATTTCTAACTAAACTATAGACTCTCTTGACTGTTTCAAGATTATGTCCAAAAACATTAATTCCAGCCTTTTCAAAAGATTTTATATAACCTATTAGGTCAATTTTATATTTTTCAAAATCTTTAAATTTTCTTGAAAAAAAATCAGAAGTCAAAACTTCAATATACAAATTTTGATTTTTATTTTTTTCTCTAATTTTTTTTATTGTTTCTACAAAATAATCTGCTCCACCATCTTCTAAATCATCCCTTGTAACCATTGTCAAAACTAGATATGCTAATTTTAACTTTTCAATTATTTCTGAAATATCATCAGCTTCTTTTTCATTAGAAAATTTAGGAAGACCTTTTTCTACTCCACAAAATTTACAATCCCTAGTACAAATATCGCCCAAAACCATAAAAGTTGCTGTATTATTTTTAAAGCATTCACTTATATTTGGACAACTAGCACTTTCACAAACAGTATGTAGATTATAATCTCTCAATAACTTTTTCATATTGTGATTTTGCAAAACATCTTTTTTTTTGATAAGCCAATCAGGTTTTCTTAGAAATGCTTTATTTTGATTTTGATT
>CAYQVV010000088.1:0-5026 GCA_964421155.1 uncultured Elusimicrobiaceae bacterium | reverse complement strand
TTTAAAAAATTATAGTTATAATGTAATTGATTTGGGAAAAAGTATAAGTAATGAAGTTATTATTGAAGAAGCTCTAAAAAACAATGCAAAAGCGATAGGTTTATCAGCATTAATGACAACAACTATGCAACAAATGTCTGAACTTATAAATATCTTAGAAAAGAGAAATTTGAGAGATAGATTTAAAGTTTTTGTTGGGGGAGCAGTTGTAACAGAAGATTATGCAAAAACTATAAATGCAGATGGATACGGGAAAGATGCTACAGACACTGTTAATCTTTTGAGAAAACTAGGAATATAAATAAAAATTTTATAATAAAGTTTTCAAAAAATTGTTATTTTTTATGTTTTAGAAATATTTCTAAAATTTACTAATAAAATTGTTCTTATCGTGAAAACTCTAAAAAATATCCATTTTTGATTTTGGGAAATAAAAAAAGTATAGATAATATTTAATTTTATTTATATAATATTTAGTTATGTATCTGTAATGTCTCCTATTAGTCAAGTAAAAAAATGGGAAGCTAAAATATAGTATTAAATATATTAGGAAGCAATAGAAAGGAAATTATAAAAGAACTGGTTAGTAGTTAAATAATTTAAAGATTGATGGGGGAAATAGAAAATCCAGTCATAAGGATAAACGAGGTCTTCTTTGATAGTGTTCTCATAAATTGTTTAGTATTAGTATTTCTTTTAGGTTTATTCTTATAAAGATACCGTCTATTTTGAAAATAATAAAACCCCGAAACTCCCTGTGTGAGTTAGAAAGAGGTCTTTCCGTTAGTTTTGGAAATAATTTTTTAAAATTAACGAAATTAATGTTTTTTTAACGATTTTTTCCTCGAAATTTTTATAATTAGGCTCATTAGCCCTGTGTGTTTTAGTTTTGCCATCGTTAAAAAATGGCAAATTTGAAAAATTTTGATGTAATTGAAAGCCAAATGTAATTGAAATTCAAAAAACATCCAAAATTTTTGCTAAAAAACATATTGTAATAAAAAATTAAATCGTTTTTTTTATCGTATGATTAAAAAGGGGGGGGGATGGGAAAAAGGAAGTTTAAATTTATTGATTTATTTGCTGGTGCAGGGGGGTTAAGTCTTGGATTAGAAAACGCAGGGTTTGAACTTGTTTTTGCAAATGAAATCAATAAAACTTGTGCTGAGACATATTTATATAATAGACAATTTCCTCGAGAACGATTTTTTACTGGCGACATAAGAGATTTAAATACCAATTTTGCTGATTATAAAAAATTTTTTACCAATGTAGATTTAGTTTGTGGAGGACCTCCTTGTCAAGGCTTTTCAATGGCAAATAGACAAAGAATTATAGATGATCCTAGAAATTCATTGTATAAAAGTTATTTAGAATTTTTAAAACAAGTAAAACCTTCTTTTTTTATTATGGAAAATGTAAAAGGCATGGCTAAAAAAATTGATGAAATTTTTAATGATTTTTATGAATTACTTGGTAATGAGTATAAAATGGGTTTTCAAATTTTAAATGCTAAAGATTTTGGTATTCCACAAAATAGAGAACGTTTAATCATCATAGGTAATAAACAAAATATTGAACCCAATGAAATTTTTACTGAAATAGAAAAATATAAAAGTACAAAAAAATACACATTAGGAGATGCAATTTTAGGATTACCCAAATTAAAGCCTAACAGAATAAAAAATAATACTTCTATTGAAAATGATGATTGTGGATATATCGAAAGAGATTTTATTTACAAAAAAGATGACTATTATAATTTTATAAATAACAACAAACAAATTACAAAATTATTTAATCATAAAAATAGATATAATAATGATAGAGACATTAATATATTTGATTTATTGCCACAAGGTGCTAATTCATTACATAAATCGATAAAAGACATAATGCCTTATAAAAAAAGAAAGGATATTTTTAAAGATAAATACTTCAAGTTATCCCAAAATGAAGTTTGTAAAACTATAACATCACATATGAAATTCGATTGTAATATGTATATTCATCCAACACAAGCTCGTGGATTGTCGGCAAGAGAAGCTGCTAGAATTCAGACATTTCCTGACGACTATGTTTTTAAGGGCCCTCAAAATAATTGGTATATGCAAATTGGAAATGCGGTACCTGTAAAATTAGCGGAGATAATAGGACAGTGCATAATAAAAAAAATAAAATAATAAAACATTTAGAATTATTTGCTGGAATAGGAGGCTTTAGGCTTGCTTTAGATTTACTTGGACAAGATTTTAATATAGATATGTCTTGTGTTGGATTTTCTGAAATTGATTCTTATGCTTCGGCAAGTTATAAAGCCAATTTTGATACAAATAACGAAATTGAGATTGGAGATATTGTAAAATTTACTGATGATAAAAAAAACATTATTAATTTAGAAGATTTTTCTCTTTTAACAGGGGGATTTCCATGTCAAGCTTTTAGTATGATGGGACTACAAAAAGGATTTAACGATTTAAGGGGAAATGTATTTTTTAAAATTATTGATATATTAAAAATTAAGCAACCAAAAATTATTTTGTTAGAAAATGTTAGAAATTTAATGTCTCACAATAAAGGAGAAACATTTAAAACTATAATAAATTTCATTAAAGAGGTAGGTTATAAAAATATTTATTATGATGTTTTTAATACAAATAATTTTGGTTTAGCTCAAACAAGAAATCGCGTTTTTATTTTTGCTTCGAGGGGAAATCTTCCTAAAGACTTTATTTTTTCTCAAAATGTTGTTAAAAAATCTTTTGATAATATTAAAGATAGTACTTCTTTGCAATTACAAGCCAATGTTTTAGATGTTCTTGAAAAAAAAGTAGATGAAAAATTTTACATTTCAGAAGTAATAAAACCAACAATATTGTCAAATGGCACAAAGAATTTTTCTTCAAAATCAGAAATAAATCCAATAATAGCTAAGCCCTTAACGGCAACAATGGTAAAAATGCATAGAGCTTGTCAAGATAATTATTTCAGTGATGATTTTATTAACACCAAAAATCCTGTTAAATTTAAAGAAAAAGTTTTCTCAATGGAAGAATTATTAAAGAAAAAAATTAGACGTATTACTCCTCAAGAAGCATTAAGCTTTCAAGGTTTCCCAAAATCTTATTACTTAAATTCTCAAAATAACGGGATTAGTAATCATCAATTATATAAACAAGCAGGAAATGCCGTAAGTGTAAATACAGTATATGCAATTCTTTATTACTTAATTGTAGAAAACAACCTTTTAGGAGTTTAATAAATGGAAAGATTTTTTAAGCTACATAATGAAAAAATTATTGGATACAAAGCTTTGTCTGAAGCCGATTTAGGTATTAGTCCGACTTCTAATCAAACGCATATTGGTCTATTTGATGATATTTTAACCTTTTTACCTAATGATATCGTCATAGACGAAAACGCAATGTTAATTTATAACAATAAAGCGGACACTAATATACCTCTATTTTTTAATAGAATTAAAAATCCAAATGGTTCATTTAGGAGTCCGAAAATCATAACTGGGGGCAGAGATTCTTTATCAATTGTGTCAACCATAAGAAATATAACGCGACAATTTCCTCAATCAACTTGGTTTATACTTTGGTTTGGATTAGAAAATGAACAAGTTGTTTTTTTGTTGTTTAATGATACATCAGATATTTATAAATATATTGTAAATGAAATAAAAATAGAATTAAATTTCTCAACAAAAGACAGGATAAAGAGTAGTGATAGTCGATTTTATAATCTTCTAAATTATATAGAATCTATTATAGATAAATCTACTCAAAGCATTATACAAGAATTAGAAATTGACACTCAATTATATAGCACTCAATCATTAGAAAAAAAATTCAGAAAATTTGATATTGAACAAGCAAATAATCATTTTGCGCAAATTGGACAATTGGGGGAGCAATTTGTTGCTAATTATTTTGAACAATGCAAACAAAGAGAACAAATTATTAATTATGATTGGTGTAATAAAAATAAAGAGAGTTCGTTTCCTTATGATTTTAAGATACAAGATTTAAATGATAATATCATTTATCTTGATGTAAAATCTACAAAATTTCCTTTTGAACAAAAAATTATTTTTAGTAATAGAGAGATTGAATTTATAAAAACATGTTCTACAAATTGTTATAATATTTATAGGATATATGATATGGGTAAAAATACTGCAAAATTGAGAATTTGTAAATCTTGTAATACCCATTTTTTTAATTTATATAACAATATTTTGGATTTTAAAGAAAAATTATCTGCTTATAAAACTGAACTTCAAAATGCCAGTATTACTTTTAAACCTAATGACGTAAATTTAATTTTTGAACAGGAAATTAAACTTTCAATATAAGAAATTTATAAAAATCGCATTCTTTTTATAAATTTAATACTGTATTTGTTTGCCTGTTTAAAGATTAGTGAATATGATTGTAAAGAAGTTCGCAATTTATAAAATAGGGTTGAATAGTCATTTAAAAAACTTAAAACTATTTACTATTACGATTTTTAATCATAGCAGAAATAAAATTTAATACTTAGTCTGAAGGATATTGAAATAAGTCGGAAAATTTTTAAGAAATTTCGAAAAATTCGCATTTTTAGTGAAATTTTTTTCGAACTCATTGTATACTACCCCATTAAGAGAATGGGAAAAAACTGGGAATTTTAGTAAAATAAAATTTTAAAGATAATAAATTTATTTTTATAAAAAAAAAGGAAGTTCCTTTATGGAAACTTCCTTCAATTTTTTTTTTTTGATTAATGATAATTTTTTTATTAAATTAAATATTTATTTTTTCTCGTAAAGTTTTGATTTGTGGATCATAAATATATTCTTCATAAGTCATTAATCTGTCAATATATCCATTTGGAGTTATTTCTATTATTCTGTTAGCAGTGGTATTAAGAAATTCAAAATCTTCAGATGTAAAAAGAACATTACAGTTAGAATTTTTAAGCCCATTATTTACTGCAGTTATAGATTCTAAATCCAAGTGATTAGTAGGTTCGTCAA
>CAYQVV010000087.1:0-5053 GCA_964421155.1 uncultured Elusimicrobiaceae bacterium | reverse complement strand
AAAATGTTTCCAAACGGCGGAGGAGAATCAAAATGGGTTGTTGATATTCCTTTTGTGCAATCCGTAGAGGCTTGGGATGAATATGAAGATATACAGATTTTTATTGAATATACAGAAAAAGAATTGGCAGAAAAAGAAATTTTAATACTAAAGCAAAAATTGAATGCTTCAGATCATAAAGTAATTAAATATACAGAAGGTATTTTATCTTTAGAAGAATATGAGGTTATAAAAAAACAAAGGGAAGAATGGAGAAATCAAATTAATGAGCTTGAAGGAGTGTAAATAGTGGAAAACTTGCTTTTTAAACTTGCTACAGAAAATGGGTTGACTGTTGCTTTTGCTGTGTTTTGTATGTCTATGTTATTTCTTATGCTAAAATGGCTCTGGAAAAATGTTGAAGAAATGCAAAAGACAGAAAAAGAAAAACAGAAGCAATTTTTTGACATAATGAATAATTATTATGTTGCAATAAATTCGCTAACACAAAAAATAGAAACTTTGAATAGTTGCAATATTAGAGATCATTCTTTTCAAAAAAAAGAACATGAAGAAATTATAAGAAATTTGAAGTAATGAGGTTGGTTGTATGAATCTAAAGTTGAAAAGAATTTATTTTGAAAATTATACTATAGGATGTTTGTATGTAAATAAACAGTTACTATGTTTTACCCTTGAATTACCAAACAAAGAAAATCAAAAAAATATTTCTTGTATTCCAGAAGGAGAATATAAATTTTCAAGATATGATAGCCCAAAATTTGGAAAATGTTTTAGAATTTCTGATGTTAAGGATAGATCAGATATTCTTATTCACACAGGAAATTTTTTGAAAGATACTCATGGTTGTATTCTTGTTGGAAAAAGTGTGTCGATTAAAGATAATAATATTTCGGTATTAGAAAGCAGAAGTGCTTTAAATTCTTTGATAAGTTATAGTGTAGGATTTTTAGAAAAAGAGTTTGTTTTAAATATATTTTCATAAAATTAATTAGATATTAAAATATCCACAAAATAGATAGTAGATATTTCAATATCTAAAAAGTTGAAAAAATCAAAAATTTAAATCATAAGATAATTTTTCAATTTGTTTAAAATAAGAGGTATCTTTTAGGTGAGTATAAACTTGTTCTGTTATTATTGAATTAGAATGTCCTACTAATTTTGATATATAATGAACAGGAACTCCTTTTTCTGCCATTTTTGAAACAAAAAGGTGTCTAAGGCTATGTAAATGAAAATTATTGTCTAAATTTAGCTTTATTTTGATTTTTCTTATCATTGATGTTAACACATCTTCATTGATTGTTTCAAAATTTTCTGTATAAAATAAAACTGAATTTGTTTTATTGTCTGCTAATTTTTTAATCTCAAGTAAATATTTTTTTAGTTTTGGTTGTATTGGTATAGTTCTAGTGGAAGTTGCATTTTTTGGCTTCCAGTCTTGTTTTTCTTTAATTGAAATCATATTTTTTTCAAAATCAATATCTGTCCATTCTAGATGACAAATTTCGCCTCGTCTCATTCCTGTATAAAGTGCAATAATTACAGCTGTTTTGTATGGATGTCTTGTATTTTCTATTAATGTTTTTATGTCTTTATCTGTTGCAATATAATCAGTAGAGGCTTTTGATTCTTTGTATAGCTTGATTTCTTCTAGCATATCTTTAGAAGAAATATATTTTCGCATATAAGCGAATTTTAGCAAGCATTTTAACATTAATAGATCTTTGTTGATTGTTGCTATGCTTTTATTTTGATTTTGTCTGAAAAGTTTATATTCATTGATTATATTGCTGTTGAGATCTTGAATATATTTGATTTTATTTTTGTTCCATTCCTGAAATTGTCTATAACAGCATATTTCTCTTAATGTTGTTCTTTTTGCAGATTTTGCTTTTTTGAATGTTATATATTCTTCAAAAGCTACTGATAATTTTACATTTTTGATTGTTATGTTGTGTTTTTTTGCGAAAATTTGATTTTCTAATGTTATTTGAAATTCTTTCGTTGCTTGTAAGTCTCTTGAAACTGCTTTTGCTTTGAGTTTTCCATTTTCTTTCCAATATACATACCACATCTCGCCCCTTTTTTTCCTAAATGACATAAAGCCTCCTAAAAAAAATATTTTGAACTATGTATAGTTCTATTATGTATAACATACTTTTTGACTTGTTATACTTTTGTTATACTTGTTTATTTTTAAATGTTTTCATATGAGGAGAAATGAAACATTTTTAAACAAAAAAAATAACAAATTTTTTTAGAGGAGAATTTATTTTTTTGAGACGATAAAAAGAGCATTTTTGACTCGGAGAGGGAGGGATTCGAACCCCCGCGCCCTTTCGGACCAACGGTTTTCAAGACCGCCGCGATTAACCACTCTGCCACCTCTCCATTGCATAAGAAAAAATAAATATTTTTGATTATATTTAAAATCTTTTATTTTGTCAAATATTATAAACTATAAATTTAAAATTATGTCTATTTTTTTTATAGCTTCTTTTATGTCTTCGTTATTTTCTATATTATTTATTTTTTTTAAAATTTCTTTTTTAAGATTTAAATCAGAAGTTTTTGAAGCAGAACAGTATAAACTTATCAAAATATTTTTTAGATTATCATTGTCTATATTTTTACTGTTTAAAATTATATTTAAAGCAATTTTATACATATTAATTGATTGAATATAATTTTTTTGTTTATAAAAAATATCACCTAATAACATATTTATTTGATAATTTATTATTTTTCCATTTATTTCATTAATAATTATGAAAGCCTTATCTATTTGATTAGTTTTAAAATATAGTTCTGCCAATTTAATTTGAACATTATAAAGTAGAGGATTTATTTTAATTATATTCTTATAATATTGAATGGCTTTTTCATAGTTTAATTTTTGAGTATTTAAAATTGCTAGATTAGTATTTGTAAATATATTATTTTTATTTATTTTATATGCATTTTCAAAATTTTCTATTGCTAGATCATCGAAATCTAATAAATTGTAAAAATAGGCTAATCTTATAAAAGTTCCTTCATTATAATTGTCGCTAATAATAGCTTCTTTTAATGTTCTTATTGCATAGCTTATTTCTATTTTTTTATCATAAGTGTCTGAAATCCTGTTATATAAAAATGTTTTAATTTTTTTGTTTTTAAATTTTTCTAAAGCTAGTTCATAATATTTTCTTGCTTCAATATAGTTTTCTTCTTCCATATATAAATTTCCAAATAAGAGATAACAATATTTTATTTGGTATTTTTTGTTTATTAAATAGTATAATTTACTTTCAGCAGTTTTTAGTTGATTATTTTTAATTAACTCATTTATTTCTAGTAATTTTTCATTTTTTATAAAGTGTATATCTAGGTTAAATGCAAATAAAAAATTGTTTGTTTGAAGAAGTAAAAAAGACAATATTATAAATAAAAAAATTTTTTTCATATATTTTTTAATTATCCTAAAAATTTTAGCTATTATAAATTCTTTCTCCAAAGATACTTTGTCCAATTCTTATCATATTAGAACCATTTTTGATTGCCAATTCATAATCTGAACTCATACCCATAGATAAGAATTTCATTTCTATAAAATTGTCAATTTTATATCCAGTTTTTATGGTTTCAAAGACTATGTTTGTTTTTAAAAAGCAGTCTTCTATTGTTTCTTTGTTATTTGTTAGAGGAGCCATAGTCATTAATCCTAGAACTTTTATATTTGAATAGCAATTTTTATTTTTTAAAAGTTCATCAAAAAAATTGAAAATTTGCATAAATTCTAATCCAGATTTAGATTCTTCTCCGCTTACATTAATTTGTATTAGAACATTTTGTATTTTATTAAATTCTTTTGCATATTTATTTATATCTTTTAATATTTCAATGCTATCTACGGAATGTATCATGTCACACATTTTAACAGCTTTTTTTGCTTTATTTGATTGTAAATGTCCGATTAAATGCCATTCAATTTTTTTTTGATTTTTTATTGCATATTGATTTATTTCATCAAATTTTTTTTCTATTTCTTGAACTTTATTTTCTCCAAGAATTTTTATATCACAATCAATAGCTTTTTTTATTTTTTCTATTTCTATGGTTTTTGATACAGCTATTAAGTTTATTTCATTATAATTTTTATTGTATAAGTTTGAAAAATTTTTTATGTTTTCTAAAATGTTTGAAATATTTTGTTTTATATTATTATTCATAAATTGAATATCCTTTATTTTTCTAAGGTTCCTATAAAATTTAAATTTCTATATTTTTGTTCAAAATCTAATCCATACCCAACTACGAAATCATTTTGGATTTCAAATCCTACATAATCTATATCTATTTTAATTTGATTATCTCTGCAAATTTTTTTATCTAATAATGTGCATATTTTTATTATATTAGGGTTGAATTTTTTTAATTTATCAATAAAAGTTTTTAGAGTTTTTCCAGAATCTATAATATCTTCTATTATCAAAATATTTTTATTTTTCACATCAATATTTTTTATATTTTCTGCAATTTTTGGTTTTTGTATTTGTTCAGTTCCTTTATAACTAGAAATTTCGACAAAATATATTTCTATTTCATTTTTGTTTTCTATTAGTCTTATTAGATCAGCTGTAAAAACAAAACTTCCTTTTAAAATTGAAATAATAGTTAATGTCTTGTTTTTAAAATCAGCTGATATTTTTTTTGCGAGTTCTATATTTTTTTCAGATATTTGTTGATGAGATATTAATTCTTTAATCATTTTTTTTGTAAAAAAATAAGAGACAATTAATTATTTACATAAAAAATAGTCTCTTATTTTAAATAATTTTTTTTATTAATTAAAATTTTTTCCAAAAGAAAAATCTAAAATTCTTTCATCAGAAATAATAGTCTCTTCTCTGCTTCTTCCCATAGAGATTAAAGCAATTTTGCATCCGACTAGTTCTTCTAATTTTTTTAGATATGCTTTTGCATTATCATTTAATTCATTGTATGTTTTTACTTTTGTACTTTCAGTCCATCCAGGCATACTTATATAAACAGGTTCCATATTTTC
>CAYQVV010000086.1:0-5068 GCA_964421155.1 uncultured Elusimicrobiaceae bacterium | reverse complement strand
TTTAATGCTCTTAGCCAAGAAAATAGAATAAAAATTTTCAAAATTCTTGTAGAAAACAGTCAAAAAGGAATTACCCCATCAGAAATTTCAAAACAATTAAACAATATTCCAAGAAATACACTATCATTTCATTTAAATTTAATGTCACAAGCAAATCTGTGTAGTTTTGAAAAAAATGGAAAAAATATTTTTTATAAACCTAACTGCAAAACAATAAAAGAAATTATTAATTTCTTACTAAAAGATTGCTGTGAAAATGATTGTTGTTAATATTGTAGAGTGCAGTAAAAACATTGCATTGCTGTAGAGACGTTGCAATGCAACGTCTCTACAATTAAATTATAATTGAAAATTTATTTATATTTTCTTATTTTTATAATGATAAATTTTAAAAAAAAGTATTGTTATAAACCTCATTTTTTTATAAAATAAAAAATCCAAAAAAATTTCAAACTAGGATTATAAATTAATGGAAAATATAGAAAAAAATAAAAACATAAAATTTATATTAAAAGATGTTTTATCAAAAGAAATTATGACTCTTGAAGATATAAAGGAAAATATAGATACTGTTTATGAAGAAGTTGTTAAATTAATTTTTGAAAGCAAAGGGAAATTGATATTAGTTGGAGTAGGAAAATCTGGATTAATAGCAAAAAAAATTGTAGCAACTTTGATTTCTACAGGGACTCCTGCATTTTTTTTACACCCTACAGAAGCAATTCATGGAGATTTTGGAATAGTAAACAAAAATGACATAGTGATTGCAATAAGTAAATCTGGCACTAGCAAAGAAATTGTTGAAATTGTCCCTATCATAAAAAATTTAGGAGCAACAATAATTGCTTTAACATCAAATAAAAATTCTAAACTTGCAGAAAAAAGTGATTATATTTTATATATGCCGATAAAAGAGGAAGCTTGCCCATTAAATTTGGCTCCGACTTGTAGTACAACAGCAACTCTAGCTATAGGAGATGCAATAGCAATCGCATTAATGGAGCTTAGAGGATTCAAAGCTGAAGATTTTGCATTATTTCATCCCGGTGGAGAACTAGGCAGAAAACTAACATTAAAAGTCTCGGATATTATGCGAACTAATGAAAAAAACTCTTTTATAAAAATCAATGATTCAATTGAAAATATGTTTTCAGAAATTAGTAAAAAAATGCTTGGAGCCGTTGCCGTCGTAGACTCTGATAATTTTTTAAAAGGAATTATTACAGATTTTGACATAAGAAAAATTTTTCAAGAAAAAAAAGATGTATACAATTTAAATATTTCTGAAATAATGAACAAAAATCCATTATTTGTATATAATGATGAAATGGCTTACTCGGCTTTAGAATTTATGAAAAATAGAGAAAAACCAATATCTGTTTTAATAGTATTAGATAAAACAACAAAAAAACTAGCAGGAATGCTTCACATACATGACATATTAGGATAAACTTAAAAATTATGGAAAATGACAAAAAAATTTTAATAGTTCAAACAGCTTTTTTAGGGGATATTGTTTTAACAATTCCTTTAATTAATAATATTAAAACAATTTTTCCAGATAGAAAAATATTTGTTTTAACAACACCTGTTGGAAAAGAAATATTAGAAGGACAAAAAAGTATAGATGAAATTTTAGTATATGACAAAAAAAATAAAGATAAAGGTTTTTGTAAATTTTTAGATTTTGTAAATATATTAAAAATTTTTAACTTTGATTTGGCGATAGTTCCTCATCGTTCTATTAGAAGTGCTATGTTATGTTTTTTGGCAAATATCCCTAATAGATTTGGATTTTCAAATAGTCAAGGTAAAATTTTTTTCAATAACATTGTCCCCTTTAAACAAGAACTTCACGAATTAGAAAGAAATTTATATTTTTTAGAAAAATTTTATATAGATCAACAAAAAAAATTTCAAATAGAAAAAATAGACAAAACAATATCTTTTCCTTATCATAACGACAATGAAAAATATATTTTTGAAATATTAGACTTAAATAAAAATTTGAATAACAAAATTATAGGGATTCATGTTTCATCTAGATGGAAAACAAAAAAATGGTTATCTACAAAATTTATAGAACTAATAGAAATTCTTAGCAAAAAAAATTATACAATAGTAGTTTTTGGAGATCCTACAGATGATTTTTTAGTTTACAATTATTTAATTTCAAATCAAAATATAAAAAATATAATAAACTTAATGGGAAAAACTTCTCTGCAAGACTTAATAGCTATTTTTAGAAATTTATCAGTTTATGTATCAAATGATTCTGGACCCATGCATATAGCTGCAGCAATAGGGATTCCAGTTGTTGCAATTTTTGGACCAACAGTAAAAAGTTTAGGATTTTTTCCTTACAATAAAAAATCAAAAGTAGTAGAAATAGATTTAAGTTGCAGACCATGTGGAAAACATGGAGGAGATTTATGTCCAAAATTACATTTTGATTGTATGCGAAAAATAGAAGTATCAAGCGTTTTAAATGCAATAGAAAATATATTACAAAATATTTAATAAATATAGGATTTTTAAAATGAATTATAAATTAATAAAATCTTTTCTTGTTTATTTTTTGACTTTTTTTGTTTTTTTAAATTTTGCTTTTTCAGAAAACAAAAATTTAGAAAAAACTTTTTTTTATAAAATAATTATTGAAAAAAATTCTAAAAAACATTCTTCCACCATGCTTTTAATGAATGGTAAAGGATATTTAAATGTAGAAGATATTGCAAAATTTTATGGTGCAGAATTAACATATAAACAAATATCTAAAGAAGTTCTTTTAGACTTTAAAGATAAAAATGACAATATTAATAGACTAAAAGTATTATTAGGAAAATCAGAAATTTACTTAAATAGCGATAAAATAATAATAGATAGAATGCCTTTTATATATGGAACAGATATTTATTTGCCATTAGTAATTTTTCTAGGAAAAAATTTTAATGATTTTGCAAACTCAAAAACAACTTGGAATCCTGAAAAAGCTCATTTAAAAATAACGAAAATAGACCCAAACACAGATTCTCAATCTTCAAAAGAAACAATAGATAATCTTAATAATAAAAATACTCCACCATCCATTACAAATTCTGAAAACAATTCAAATATTTCTAAAAATGATATAAACAAAAATAATAAAGAAGAAAAACTAGCGATTAAATCATCTTATGTGAATAATGAAAATAAAATTACAGAAATTCCTAAAACAGAAAAAAATATGATTCAATCTACTAACGAAAATAATAATACAGAAACAAAAAATCCTTTTTATGAAAAAAATCAGTCTATCAATCAATTGAAACCTGAAAATTCTAGCGATGAAAAAAAAGAAAATATTGTAGCTCAGAACAAATTAGAATCTAATGAATCTGAAAATGAAAAAAGCATAAACAATAAAAAGAAAAAAGAAAAAAAAGAAAAAATAAAAAAAGAAGAACAAAAAAAAGAGGAAATAAAAAAAGAAGAACCTTTTTTAGACGCAACTCCTAGAGAAATAAATTTAAAAAAAGAAAAAATAAAAATAAAAAAAATAAATACAATAATAGTTGATGCTGGACATGGCGGACATGATCCAGGAGCTCATTATGATGGAGTTCAAGAAAAAGATATAAATCTTTCTGTTGCAAAAAAATTAAAACAAATATTTGAAGAAAAATATTCAAAAAAAGTAATTATGACTAGAGATACAGATATTTTTATACCTTTAAGAGAAAGAACTGAAATAGCAAACAAAAATAATGGAGATATTTTCATTAGTATACATTCCAATGCAGCTCCAAATAGAAGAGACTGGAATGGTTTTGAAGTTTATTTTTTATCTGAAAATGCTTCAGACAAAGAAGCTGAAAATGTAGCAAAACTTGAAAACGCAGTAATTAATCTAGAAGAAAAAATAAACACAGATATAAATACAATACTTTGGTCTATGATGATAAATGAATATATGAATGAATCTAGCACATTTTGTCATTTCATAAGTAAAAATATTTCTTCTAACATAAATAATTTAGCAAATAGAGGGGTAAAACAAGCTGGTTTTATGGTTTTAAAAGGTTCAAAAATGCCTTCTGTCCTAATAGAATTAGGATATATGACAAATAAAAATGAACTAAACCTTCTAGTAGATGAAAATTTTCAAACTAAAATGGCTGAGTCTATAGCTCAATCAGTAATAGACTATGAAGAAGATAAAATTTCTGCTTCAACCAAAATTGCTGCATAATAAAATAGGAAAAACTTTAAATGGTTGACAAAACTGAACAAAAATATTCCAGAACAGAAATATTAATTGGAGAAAAAAATTTAATAAAAATACAAAATATTAAAATATTAATTTTAGGGCTAGGTGGTGTTGGCGGAATCTGTATGGAAATGTTGGCAAGAGCAGGTGTAAAAAACTTTGTACTTGTAGACAAAGATAAATTTGAAGAAAGCAATCTAAATAGACAAATACTTTCAAATCAAAAAAATATTAATAAAAATAAAGTAGATGAAGCTAAAAAAAGGCTAAAATCTATAAATAAAAATATTAAAATTAAAACTTACAAAGAATTTGCAAATTCTGAAAATATAAAAAAATTTACAAAAAAAGTAGATATTGTTATAGATGCAATAGATTCGGTAAAAGAAAAATTACATATCTTAAAATATTTATATGAAAACAAAATCCCTGTTGTTTCTTCTATGGGAGCAGGCTTTGTTTCTGATATATCCTCTATAAAAATAGCAGATATTTCAAAAACAAATGGTTGCAGATTAGCAAAATATATTAGAAAAAATTTAAAAAAATATGGTATTGATAAAGGGATTGAATGTATTTATTCAGATCAAGTTAATAAACCAATAAATAAAAATAGACAAACAAACATTGGAAGTCTTCCAACAATAACAAACACTTTTGGAACGTTTTTAGCACATACTGTTATACAAAAAATAATTAATAATAAAAAACAATAATCCACTACAATAAATAATTTTAAAAAAAAATATTCAAAAATGCTTCATTAAAAATCTAAAATTTCAATACAACATTTAAATAAAACAAATCCTAGAAATTTTT
>CAYQVV010000085.1:0-5155 GCA_964421155.1 uncultured Elusimicrobiaceae bacterium | reverse complement strand
AAGGATAAAATTATGAAAACATTTCAAGATATTATTTTAACTTTAGAAAATTTTTGGGCAAAGAATGGTTGTGCAGTTATGCAACCATATGATATGGAAAAAGGTGCAGGAACATTTAATCCTGCTACATTTTTTAGATGCCTTGGGGATGAACCTTGGGCAGCATGTTATGTAGAACCTTCTAGAAGACCTACTGATGGTAGATATGGAGAAAATCCGAATAGACTTCAGCATTATTATCAATATCAAGTAGTTATAAAACCAGCACCGAAAGATATTCAAAAAATGTATTTAGAAAGTTTAGAAGCTATTGGAATAGATATAAATTCGCATGATATTCGTTTTGTTGAAGATAACTGGGAATCTCCAACCGTTGGAGCTTGGGGGCTTGGTTGGGAAGTTTGGCTTGATGGAATGGAGATAACGCAATTTACTTATTTTCAACAGGTCGGAGGAATAGAATTATCTCCAATAACTGTAGAAATTACATATGGATTAGAAAGACTTGCAATGTATATTCAAAATAAAAATAGTGTTTATGATTTAATTTGGACAAATGTTAAAGCAGGAGATGTAGAAAGAGTTTTAACATATAAAGATGTGCATTTAGCAGATGAACAAGAATTTTCAGAATATAATTTTGAAAGATCAAATATTGATATGCTTTTTCAAAATTTTAATGCTTTTGAAAAAGAAGCAAATGATATGATAAACAATGGATTAGTCGGTCCTGCATATGATTATGTTTTGAAAACTTCTCATACATTTAATTTGCTTGATGCAAGAGGTGTAATAAGTGTTACAGAAAGAGCGAATTATATTTTTAGAGTTAGAACTCTAGCTAAAAAAGTTGCAGAATTATATTTAGAAAAGAGGTGTAAAAATAATTAAAAAATTATGAATAAAAAAATAAAAAATATTTTAAATGAAATTGTTTTAAATGATAGATTTCTAAAAATAATTATTTTTAGAACAGATAGAATAGGAGATGTTGTTTTATCAATAGGAATTGCTGAAATTTTGAAGAAATATTTTGAAAAACTAAACATAAAAACATATATAACTTTTGTAGTCAAAGGATATACAAAACCTATTTTAGAGAATAATCCATTTATAGATGATATTTTTGTAATAGATAATTTGGATAATAAAAATATCGCAGAATATATTAAGGGTTATGATGTTAGCATTTCTTTGTTTGCTAGTGAAAATGCTGTTTATCCTCCATTTTATGCAAAAATTCCAATAAGAATAGGTCCTTTTTCAAAAATTAGAAGTTTTTTATTTAATTTTAGAATGTCTCAGCATAGATCTGAAAGTATAAAAAATGAAGCAGAGTATAATATTGATTTAATAAAAAAATTTTTTGATATAGAAGATTTAATTGCTTATCCTAAAATTTTTTTAAAAGATGAAGAAAAGTATTTTGCTAGAGAGTTTTTGATAAAGCTAGGTATAGAATATAACGATAAATTTATAATTATTCATCCTGGAAGTGGGGGCTCTAGCAAGGATTTTCCTTTGGAAAGTTATTTTAGAGTCGCAAATGTTTTAGCAAAAAGAGAAGTTAAATTTTTAATTTCTGGGAATGAAAAAGAGTTAAATTTTTATAAAAAAGAGTTTTTAGGAAATAATAATTATAAAAATCTTTCAGAAAAACATTTTTTTGAAAAAGAGTTAAATTTGAGAGAATTTTTTTCTATTATGAATTATTCTAAAATTTTCATTAGTAATAGTACTGGACCTCTGCATTGTGCAAGTGCGTTAGATGTAAAAACTATTAGTTTTTATCCAAAATTAAAGACATGTAGTTCAACTAGATGGGGAGTATTTAATAGTAAAAAATGGAATCATTTTGTTTTTTCTCCAGTAGTTATGCCTTGTGATAAATGTGAAACATCTTGTGGGTTTTATCCTTGCATGAAGAGTATAGATGTGAAAGATGTTATTGACAAAGTTTTTGAGTTTTTAAATCAAAATTTATGATTTTAAAAGTAAAAATACAACCAAATTCAAGCAAGAATGAAATTTGTGAAAAATTAGATATAGAGGGAACAGAATATTATAAAATAAAAATAAAGGCTCCAGCTGTAGATAATAAAGCAAATTTAGAGCTTTTAAATTTTTTGTCTAAAATTTTACAAATCTCAAAAAGTTCTATAAAAATTTCTAAAGGAGAAAAAAATAAATTAAAAATTTTAGATATTGAAATTGATGAGTTTAGCGATAAATTTGAAAATTATAAACGAATTTTTTTAGATAAATAGAAATTTTTATTTTTTATTTTTTATAAAATATTTATGTATAAAAAAAATTTAATTATTAGTTATTTTATTTTAATTTTTGCATTTTTTTTGTCTGCTTGTGCACCAGTTTCAGAGCAGTATTTTAGAAGAAATTTTCCGGATAAAAAATATCCTGTTAGTTTGAAAAAGAAAACTATAAATAAAAAGACTCAGAATATTGATATTGTCCAAAATAAAGCAAATCAAAAAGAATCGGATATTAATAATTCTACATTAAATAAAATAGATAATAATCCTATAAAAACTATTGATAATAGTCAGATAAATATATCTACTGAAACAAATAATAATTTAGAAGATGTTTATAGTGTTGATAAATCTTCAACAAATATTTTGAAAGAGGAAGTTTGTGTTGAAAATGTAAATTTAAATGAGTATCAAAATTTAGAAAATGGAGAAGAAAATTTGGAAAAATTAGATTTAAGTATAAATGAAAAATATTTGGAAGAAAATATTGAAACAGGGAAGAAATATCTAAAAATATTATTGAAAAACTTTTGTAAGCAAACTAATGATAAAGAGAATTCTTTAACTTTAATTCCTAATGGTGATTATGAAATTTATGTTGGTAAAAAAATGAAAGGCGAATTAATTAGTGGAGAAGAATATAAAGTTGGGATTTATGGTGGAAAAAGGGTAGTAATAGCTAAACAAAAAGTATATGATGATTCTATTTATTTAAAAGCGAAAACAGGAACAGAAATTTTAGAAATAAATGGTAAAAAATATAGAGATAATTTTTATATACAAGTTATAAATAACAAATTTAGAATAATAAATGATGTAGAACTTGAAAATTATTTGTATGGAGTTGTTCCAGAAGAAATGCCTCGTAGTTGGGGAATAGAAGCATTGAAAGCCCAAGCTGTAGTAGCTAGGACTTTTGCATTAGCAAATTTAGGAAAATTTAAAAATGATGGTTATGATTTGTGCAATACAGTAATATCTCAAGTTTATAATGGAATACAATCTGAAAAACCAGAAGTTACAGAAGCTATAAATCTGACTAAAGGAGAAGTAGTTTTGTATGATAATAAAATGGCAAGTGTTGTATATCATAGTTGTTGTGGCGGACATACAGAAAGTATAGAAAATGTTTGGGGCAGTAGTGCAGAATATTTAAGAGGAGTATCTTGTCCTTATTGTAAAAATTCTCCACCATTTGAATGGAAAACTTTTATTTCTTTTACTGAAATTACAAATGCTTTGAGAAAAGCAAATTTTAAAATTGGAGATATAAAAAAAGTTAAAGTTCGTAGATTCTCAAAATCTGGTAGAGTGAAAGAATTAACTGTTTTTTGGGATAATGGCTCTTTAAATATTAAGGGATCTCAATTTAGGCTTTTATTGTTAAATAAGCTTAGAAGTACAAAGTTTGAAATAAATAATAAAAAAGATGGAATATTTTTAGAAGGAAATGGTTATGGTCATGGTGTTGGAATGTGTCAATTTGGATCAAAAACTATGGCAGAAAAAGGATTTGATTATAAAAAAATTATAAAGTTTTATTTTAATGATACGGAGATTGATCAATGGCAAAGCATATTGCAGACAGACAAAACGAATTCTTAGGTAAAGATATAAAAGATTATGATTTTGATTTGCCACAAGAGTTAATAGCTCAAAAACCTTTAGAATCAAGATCTTCTTCTAAATTTTTAGTTTATGATTCTAAAAAGGATGTAATTTTTCATAAAAATTTTTATCAGATTACAGAATTTTTTGATGATAATGATTTGTTAGTTTTAAATAATTCAAAAGTTATTCCAGCAAAACTTATAGCAAAAATAAATGATAAATATATTGAAATTATTTTAGTTGAAGAGGTTTGTATCGGAGATAGTTTTATAGATTTTTCTGTTATAACTAGACTTTCAAAAATAAAGCAAAACCAGGAATTTATTTTTAATGATAAAGTTAAAGCCGTTTTTTTAAAAAGAACAGATGATTTGATGAATGGAATTTTTAGATTTAATTTATCTAAATCTGAATTTTATGATTTTTTAGAGGACTATGGAAAAATGCCATTACCTCCATATATAAAAAGAGATGTTGATTTTTTGGAAATAGACGAGGCAGATAAAAATAGATATCAAACTGTTTATGCTAAAAATTTGGGTTCTATTGCTTGTCCGACAGCAGGTCTTCATTTTACAGATGACATTTTGGAGAATTTGTTAGAAAAAGGTGTTTTGATAAAATATTTGACTCTTCATGTGGGAATAGGAACATTTAGGCCAATAAAAACAGAGAATATACAAGAACATAAAATGTTGCCAGAAAAATATTTAATGTCTGATGATTTGGCAAATATTTTGAAGCAGAAAAATAAGAGATTAACAAGTGTTGGAACAACTTCTACTAGAACAATAGAATCTTTTAATTTGACAGGGAAAACCATTGATTCTACAGCACTTTATATTTATCCTGAGCATAGATTTTATATAGATAGGCTTATAACTAATTTTCATGTTCCAAAATCAACGCCTTTAATGCTAATGTCTGCTTTTTTAGCAGATAAGCTTAGGAAAAATGGAGAAGAAAATTATATACAAAAATCTATTGAGATTTTTCATAGAATTTATAAAGAAGCAATAGATAAAAAATACAGATTTTATAGCTATGGTGACAGTATGATGATAATTTAGTTTTTTTGATTTTTTATTAATTTTCCAGCTAGAAATTTTTAATGAAGCCAAAAGAAAGAAAAAAAATAAAAAGAAAAACTGAATAACTAAAAATATAATAGAGAAAAAAATTAGTTTTTTTTAGATGAGCGACTTACAAAAATATGAGGTGTGAAATATGAATTTAGACAAGATGGAGTGATGCGTTGTCCGAGTTGCTTA
>CAYQVV010000084.1:0-5194 GCA_964421155.1 uncultured Elusimicrobiaceae bacterium | reverse complement strand
ATTGATTTTTAGATTATATATGGAGCGGGTAGCGAGAATCGAACTCGCGTAGCCAGCTTGGAAGGCTGGAGCTTTACCCCTAAGCTATACCCGCATATTTTTATACATGGACAGGGAAGGGTTCGAACCTTCGTAGAACATAGTTCGACAGATTTACAGTCTGTTGCCTTTAGCCACTCGGCCACCTGTCCCTGAAATTAATGTTTTCAAAATAAAAAGCCCAGAATAGGAGTTGAACCTACAACCTATGGTTTACAAAACCATTGCTCTGCCATTGAGCTATCTGGGCAAAATTATTTACATATAATAAAAAAAATTTTTTCTAAAAGCAAGTTTTTTTTTAAATTTTGAAAAAAAATTTTTATTTGATATAATTTGAAACATTTATTTTTTACATTGAAATTTATTTAATATTTAATTTTTTGATTTACTCAAAAATTTGACATTAAATAATAAATATAATATTTTAAGTGAAAATAAACTAAAATTTTTAAAGTTTTTAAATTAGAAATATATGGAGAAATATATGCAAAAAAAATTTGATAGCTTATTTAGTTTGCCAGAAAACATAAAAGAAAAAGTTTGTTTTGATTTAGATGCTATAGAAAATTGTTTGAAAGAAAATGAAGAATATTTAATAGTTAATTGTGAAAATAAAACTGGTTTGCTTAAAAAAAGTTATATGGATATTTCTCAATCTACAACTGGATTACAGTGCATAGGTTTTTTGCCAAGTTTTAAATCAGATGATTTTGGGTCTAAAGAATTTTTAGAAGATTACAATGTAAAATATCCTTATATGGGTGGATCAATGGCAAATGAAATTTCTAGTGCAGATATGGTAATTGCTTTTGCAAAAGCCGGCTATCTTTGTTCTCTAGGGACTGGCGGTCTTCCAATAGATAGAATAGAGTCTCAAATTTTAAAAATAAAAGAAGCTATTCCCAGCTTACCTTTTTGTTGTAATATTTTGAATGCTCCACAAGAACCAGCAAAAGAGCAAATATTAATAGATATGTATATGAAATATGGAATCAATGTTATAGAAGCTTCTGCATTTATGAATCTATCTAATCCTTTAGTTTACTATAGATTGAAAGGTCTTTCTAAAAATGCAGATGGAACTATAAATATTAATAATAAAATTATTGCAAAAATTTCGAGAGATAAAATTGCGAAGAGATTTATGGAACCTGCTCCTCAAAAAATAGTCAAAAAACTTTTAGAGCAAAATTTAATAACAGAGGAACAAGCAGAGATTTCTAAATTTGTTCCTATGGCAGATGATATAACTGCAGAATCAGATTCAGGTGGACATACAGATAATAGACAATTTACAAGTCTTTATACAGTTATAAAAAACTTGAGAGATGAAATTCAAAAAACTTATAATTATGCAAAGAAAATTAGAGTTGGAATAGGTGGTGGAATTGGAACTCCAGAATCTATGCTTGCAGCTTTTGAAATGGGTGCAGATTATGTTGTTACAGGATCAATAAATCAATCATGTCAGGAAGCAGGAACATCAGATTGGGTAAAACAAGTATTGGCAGAAGCAGAATACACAGATGTTGATATGGCTCCAGCAGCAGATATGTTTGAGCTTGGTGCAAAAGTTCAAGTATTGAAAAAAGGAACTATGTATTCCATGAGAGCTAAAAATTTATTTGATATTTATAAAACATATAATTCTATAGAAGATATTCCTCAAGATGAAAGAGAAAAATTAGAAGTACAATATTTTCAAAAGCCTTTAAATCAAGTATGGGCTGAAACAAAAGAATTTTTTCAAAAAATTAATAATACAGATTATATAGAAAAAGCAGAACAAGATCCTAAGAAAAAGATGGCTTTGATTTTTAGATGGTATTTAGGGCAATCTCCTAATTGGGGAAGAAGAGCGGTAATGGAAAGGAAATTAGATTTTCAAATCTGGTGTGGACCTTCTTTAGGTGCTTTTAACGACTGGGTAAAAAATACAGAATTTAGTAAACCAGAAAATAGATTTGTTGCAAAGTTAGCAGATTTACTTTTTAAAGAGACAGTATTTTTAAAAAGAAAAAATGTGTTGAGAGATTTTTATAAAATTTTTAAATAAATTTAGAAGGGTGAAATGTTAAAAAAAATTTTAATTTTTTTGTTTTTGATTTCTAGTTTCTCATTTTTATTTAGCAAAAATATGAATATTTCTAGCAGAATAATAGATACCCCTAATGGGAATTTTTATAATCCTAAAACATATACTTTAGATTTTATGCTTTATAAAGATGGTGGACTTTTGAATTGGTTTGAGTTAGGAGTTTTTAGAGGATTTAATTTAGGAATTTCTTTGGATTTATATAGATTTATCGGTGATGAAGATGCAAAAACTAGAATCCCACAATTAACAACAAAAGTTAGACTTTATAGAGGGGATTTATATTTGCCTTGTTTTTATGTAGGATACTCTGGGCAAGGATATGGAGCCAAGATATCTGATAATAATTGGGGAAAATATGAGAATCCAGAAAAAGGAATATTTTTTGCTATGGAAAGAGAATTTTTTATTCCAGAATTAATTTTTAATTTTGGTGTAAATATGTATGATTTTGAGGAAAAAGATTTATATGGATTTATAAATGCTAGATATTTTATTTCTAATAAATTATTGTTTTTGTTGGAATACGATAATATACATTCTACCCCTGAAAATAAATTAAATTTTGGAATTAAATATTTTTTCAAAAATAATTTATCAGCTGGAATTGGTTTTAAAAATTTGAAAAATTCAAGTGATGGAGATACTGTAGATAGAGTTTTGATGTTAAGTTATTCAACATCATTATAAAATAGATAAATTTATTTCATAGATTTATTTGGAGATAAAAATGAAAAATTATTTAGAGTTTGAGAAGCCTATTTTTGAATTGCAAGAAAAAATAAAAGAGTTAAAATCTAACGGACATATAGATTTGTCATCTACAATAAAAGCACTAGAATCAAAGTGTGAAATGCTTACAAAAGATATTTTTAAAAATCTTGGGACATGGGAAAAAGTTCTTTTAGCTAGACATCCAGATAGACCTTATTCAGAGGACTATATAAAATTGATTACAGAAAATTTTATTGAAATGCATGGAGATAGATTATTTGGAGATGATGAAGCTATCATAGCTGGGATTGCAAATATAGATGGCAGAAACTTTATGATTATAGGTGAACAAAAAGGACGAAATGTAGACGATAATATTAGAAGAAATTTTGGAATGCCACATCCAGAAGGATATAGAAAAAGTTTAAGGCTTATGAAGTTTGCAGAAAAATTTAAAATTCCAGTTTTGACTTTTATAGATACTGCAGGGGCTTACCCCGGACTAGGAGCAGAAGAAAGAGGGCAAGCTGAAGCAATAGCTCGTAATTTGAGAGAAATGTCTGTTTTAAAAGTTCCAATTATTTCTATTGTTATAGGGGAAGGTGGAAGTGGAGGAGCTTTGGCTATAGGAGTTGCGGATACTCTAGCAATGTTAGAATATACAATTTATTCTGTTATTTCTCCAGAAGGTTGTGCATCTATTCTTTGGAAAGATGCCTCTTTTGCATCTTCTGCTGCAGAAGCATTAAAATTATTACCAAATGACCTAAAGTCTTTAGGAGTTATAGATAAAATTTTGAAAGAGCCTTTTGGCGGGGCACATTCAGATGTTCAAGAAATGGCAACAACTATAAAAAAATTTGTAACTGAAGAGATAAAAAAATTAGAAAAGATTGAAATAAATAAATTAATAGATCAAAGATATTCTAAACTTAGAGAAATAGGAAGATTTAAAGAATATTCTTTATAAAGAGGGTTTTTATGAAAAAAATATATATAGTTTTAGCTGTTGTTTTTATTTTTTTTGTTTTATTTATAAGCTGGTATTTTTCAGGATTAAATTCTATTGTTCGAAAATATGAAGCTGTAAATGCAAGTTGGGCAGAAATAGATAACCAATTGAAAAGACGAAGTGATTTGATTCCTAATTTGGTTAATACTGTAAAAGGATATGCTTCCCATGAAAAAGGAGTATTAGATAATTTGGCTAATGCAAGAGCTAGATTAGGGCAAGCATCTACAAAAGAAGAAAAAATAACTGCAAATAATCAATTTCAGAGTGCTTTATCTAGGTTATTAGTTGTAGTTGAAAATTATCCTAACTTAAAGGCTAATGAAAATTTTCAAGGATTAATGGATGAGCTTAGTGGAACTGAAAATAGAATTGCAGTTGCTAGAATGAGATATAATGAAAATGTTAGAGGCTATAATACTTATATAAAAGAAGTTATAGGTTCTTTTTTTGCTAATAGAAGAGGTTTAAATAAAGATTTCCCTTATTTTGAAGTTTCTGAAAAAGAAAAAGAAACTCCAAAAGTTGAATTTTAATAAGTTGCGGGGATAAAAAATGGAAGAAACAAAAAAAGAAAATAAAGACATAGATTTAGAAAATGCTAATAAAAAAACAGTTCCAGCTGGATTATGGACTAAATGTAATAAGTGTGGAGAATTGTTATATAAAAAAGAATTAGATTCAAAATTTAAAGTTTGTGATAAATGTGGCTATCATTTTAGAATGGAAGTTTGGGAAAGAATAAATTTGCTTATAGATAAAGATACATTTAAAGAGCATTTTGCAAATTTAACTTCAGATGATCCTTTAGATTTTAAAGATTTGAAAAGTTACAAAGAAAAACTGCAAGAAGCATATGAGAAAACAAAAAAAATATCGGCAATTGTAGCAGGAATTGGAAAACTAGATGATAAAAAAATTGCATTAGCATGTATGGATTTTGCATTTTTTGGTGGTAGTATGGATTCTGTAGTTGGTGAAAAAATAACTAGATTAACAGATATTGCTATAAAACAAAGATTGCCTTTGATTATTGTTTCTACATCAGGTGGAGCTAGAATGCAGGAAAGTATGTTTTCTTTGATGCAAATGGCAAAAACCAGTGCTGCAATTGCAAAGATTGGAGAAGCAGGGATTCCTTATATTTCTATTTTGACAGATCCAACTACTGGAGGAGTCAGTGCTAGTTTTGCTATGCTTGGAGATATAAATATTGCTGAACCAGAAGCATTGATCGCATTTGCAGGACCTAGGGTTATAGAACAAACGATAAGACAGAAATTGCCAGATGGATTTCAGAAATCTGAATATTTGCTTAAGCATGGAATGGT
>CAYQVV010000083.1:3366-5283 GCA_964421155.1 uncultured Elusimicrobiaceae bacterium | reverse complement strand
TTGTTGTTGTATTTGTATTTAATGTTGTTAAATCTGTTCTCAATGTTGCCGTTGAAGTTCCTAAATCTTTGATTCCTTGAATATCTGAAATATCTCCCAATATTTTATCTGCTTGTAAAACCCCTTCTATTGTAGCAGAACTAGTTACTCTTAAAAAATTTGTTCTAAATGCTCCAAACAAAAAATTCCAACTTAAAAATAAATTTATAAATAAAAATAAAATTAATATTTTTTTATTTTTCATTTTACATTCCTCCTATAAAAAATATATATCTTCTAAATTTATAAAACCATCTATCTCTTCATCACTTTCCATAGTCACTTTTCCATCACTAGATATAATTATTTTTCCAAAACTATATTCATCCCTAGTTATATCTTGTATCATTCTCATATAAACTATTTTTGCTGAAGGTCTATATCCATCTGGCAAATTAAAAATTACACTATTCATAGTTCCATTAGGTTTTACAGCTCCTCTTAAATGAATAAAACCGTTATTATCTTTCATAAATGCTCCTCTTGTATATCCATTTCCATAATTAATCCAAGAATTTTGAAAATTAGGAGCACCTGAAGTTCCTATTTCTATCCATTCTTTATAATATGTTTTATTTTCTAAATCTTCTTTTGTTGCGTATGTCAATGTAGCTGATGACTTAGTCAAAAACTCTTCTGATATTTCTTGCTTCAATGTATCTGTAGAATTTGCTATCTCTAAAACTTTTGCGTTTAAATTATTTTCTAAATTAGAAATATCAAATCTCAATGTTGCAGTTGACAAGCCCAAATTATAAATTTTTAAATTTATATTATTAGATAAAGTATTTGTTGAATCCTTAACTTCATTTGATAATTTTAATAAATTAAAATTTAAAGTTGTTGTTGATAATTCAATATTTGTTAATTTTGAACTAATTTCTGTATTTATTTGTTCTGCAATGCTACTTGTTGAAGCTTGTATTTGATCTATTTTTTCTTCCAAATTTGTCTTTGTTGTATCTATTTTTAAATCTAATGTATCTATTTCTCCTTTCAATGTCTCTGTGGCATTTATAACATCTGACTTTAAAACATAATTAGTCATATTATTTATTGCATTTATTGTATCTTGAGTAACATTTAATTCGGATTTTTTGATATATAAATTCAAATTAGGTGTATTTATAAAATTCAGATAATTTAAATAATAATCAGAATCTTCTCCTGCTAATTTTTCTGCGTTTTTTGATTCATAAGAATACAAAGACTTTGCAGAAGACCTAATTGGAATTCTACTAGAAAAATGATCATTATTTACTGTTAAATCTAGCCATGTCTGTTGATATAAATTTACTCCTGTAAAATCCAATGATATATAAAAATATCCTTTACTATCTAATTCTACATCATTAAAATTTTCAGTCTTAAGAGCACTTCCTCCTGTTTCAGAATCATATATTTTTGTCTGAATATTTACTTTTCCTGTAACTACTGTATTATCTTCATTTAAAAGTTGTGTACTAAAATTAACCTTTTTTGAATATTCTTCACTTATAAGAAAAGTAATATTAAACAAAAATATCATAAAAAAGAAAATAAAATTTATTACATTTTTATATTGTATTTTAAACATTTTATCCACTTCCATTTATATTTTATCTCTTAACAAAAATATAACTCAATTTATTTATTTGACAATTCTTTTTATATTTTATTTTGAATCTTATATGCTGAAATTGTATTTTTCATAAGCATTACTATTGTCATTTTCCCAACTCCTCCAGGCACTGGGGTAATCAAATCAGATTTTTCAAAAACATCTTCAAAATCAACATCTCCATATAACTTTCCATCTATCCTATTTATTCCAACATCTATAATTATAGCTCCATCATTTATCATTTCTTTTTTCAAAAATTTAGCTTTCCCAATTGC
>CAYQVV010000083.1:0-3266 GCA_964421155.1 uncultured Elusimicrobiaceae bacterium | reverse complement strand
CCAGTAAACAATAAACCAATATTTTCTGGATGAAAACAATCTACATCTTTTAATGGATGAATACTTTTTAAAATTTCTTCTTCATTTATATGCTTTGGCAAAGGCAATTGAACTAAAATTCCATTAACAGATTCGTCATTATTTAAATTTTTTATCAACTCCAAAAGTTGTATTTGTGAAGTTTCTTCGTCTAACTTTATAACTTCGCTTTCTATTCCAAGCTCTATACAAGTTTTATGCTTATTTGATACATAAACTTTTGAAGCAGAATCTTCGCCAACCAAAATAACTACCAACTTAGGACTCTTTTTTGTAATTTTTATAAGATTATCTAAATCTTGTTTTATTTGTTTTTTTATCTCTGTAGCTATTTCTGTTCCACTAATAATTTTTTCTTTATTTTCTTCAAAATTTTTTAACATTTTTTATTTCCTTTTTTTATTCTATTTATAGAAAGTGCCTTCCCAGTCATATTATCTATTTCTATAACTACTCCTTGCATATAATTATCAGAATCTGCTACTTCATATTTTATATGCATTTGTGTCAAAAATTTTTGAATTATTTTATCCTTATTCATTCCAATAACAGAGTTTTGTGGACCTGTCATCCCTGCATCAGTTATAAAGGCCGTCCCATTAGGCAAAACTTTTTCATCTGCAGTTGCTACATGAGTATGTGTTCCTACAATTGCAGAAACTCTTCCATCTAAAAACCAACCTAAAGCAACTTTTTCAGATGTTGCTTCTGCATGAAAATCTATAAAAATTATATTAGTTTTTTTTGAAATTTCTTCTAGTTTAGTATCTATTGTTCTAAATGGACAATCTAAAGGATTCATAAAAATTCTACCCAAAGCATTTATTATTGCTACAGTATCTCCTTTTTTGGTTGTAGCAAAAGTATATCCTTGCCCCGGAGTTTCTTCACTAGGATAATTTACAGGACGAACTATTCTTTTATCTGAAAGAATTGGAATAATTTCTTTTTTATCCCAAGTATGATTTCCAAGAGTTATAATATCTACTCCTGATAAAAAAATTTCATTTGCAATCTTTGGATTTAATCCAAAACCATCCGCAGCATTTTCTGCATTTGCAATAACCAAATCAATATTTTCTACAGACAAAAAGGCTGGCAATTCTTTTTTCAAAATATCAACCCCTGATTTCCCAACGATATCTGCAATAAATAATATTTTCATACATACACCTTTTTTTATTTTTTAATTTCTATTATTTTAAACTTTAATACTTACTTACATTAAACTAGCTTTAAAATTTTTAAAATATAAACAAACTTTATAAAAAAATTTTATATTTACTAAATAAAAAAATTAAAAAATAATTTGTTATATAAAAATTAATAATATAAACATTTTAATAGAATTACTAAAGCGAATTTTTTGCGAATATTATTATTAATTTGAAAATTTTTTTTCTATTTCTTCTTTTTCTTCATAAAATTTATCTAATTTTTCATATTTTTCGTCTATTTGTTTTTTTATTTCTTTTAATTTTATTGATAAATCTTTTATTAAATCTCCATTACTTTTTGATTTCATAGAAGCAGACAATAATTCTTCATTTAAAAAAGTCATTTCCTCATCTAGTTTTTCAATAGAAACTTCAATGTTTTTTATTTCATCATTAATAGGCTTTAATAATTTAGATTTTTCTTGAATCAAATTCGCTTTAGCTTTCTTGTGAAATTCTTTATCTTTTTTATCTATTTTTTTCTTATCTTTTTTTACATTTAAACTGTTTTCTTCTATTTCAGAACTCCAACCTATTCTTTCTAAAAAGTCGCTATATGTATCATTATAAACTGAAATTTTATCATTATCAAAAACTATTAATTTTTTAGCAAAATTCATCAAATAATTTTCATTATGAGTAACTATAACAACAGCTCCTGGAAAATTATTTATAGCATGCAAAAGTGCTTCATTTGAATCCATATCCAAATGATTTGTTGGTTCATCTAAAAATAAAATATTGCATGGAGAAAGCAAAATTTTACCTAACATGACTCTATTTTTTTCTCCACCTGATAAAACTTTTATTTTTTTAGTTGCTAAATCTCCTGAAAACATTAAATTTCCAGCAACTCCTCTTGATTTTTGTATAGAATTGTCTGGATCTACAGACAAAAGCTCTTCTACAATTTGATTTTCTTCATTTAGATTTTTTAAATTTGTCTGTCCAAAATATCCTAATTTCATATTTGGATGTTTATAAATAGTTCCAGAATCTTTATCCAAAATTTCTGCTAACAATTTCAATAGAATAGATTTTCCTTTTCCATTTTTTCCAATTATTGCTATTCTGTCATTTTTTTCTATTATTATACTAAAATCTTTTATTATTTTTTCTTTATCTTTTTCATATCCAAAATAAAGATTTTCTGCTTTTAACATTTGGTTTGCATTAAAATCTGTATATCTAAATGAAAAATGCAAAGAATCTATTTTTTCCAGTTTCTCTTTTACTTCCATCTTTTCTAAACTTTTTATTCTTGATTGTACAGATTTTGCCAAAGTAGCCTTTGCTCTAAATTTTTCAATAAACATCTCTGTTTCTTTTCGTTTTTTTTCCTCATTTATCCTTGTTTTCTCATAAATTTCTTCCTCTAATTCTATCTGTTCATAAAGTTTTTCTGTAGTCCCTTCTATTTTTTTTGCTTTTTGCCTATGAATACAAACTGTATGAGTAATAATATTATCCATAAAACTTCTATCATGAGTAATAAGCATTATCTCACCTTGCCAACTTTTCAAAAAATTTTCCAGCCAACGAATTGCAACTATATCTAAATAGTTATTAGGTTCATCCAGCAAAAGCAAATCTGGCTCTGACAATAAAACCTTAGCGAGATTCAACCTTAACTGATATCCTCCAGAAAAAACTGAAGGATCTTTTTCCAAATCTTCTTCTGAAAAACCAAGCCCTGACAATATTTTTTCAGCTTTCCATGTTTCATATTTATTATCTTCACTAAGTCCCAAAACTGCTTCATCTAAAACTGTTTTTTTTGAAAATAATATATGCTGTTGAAGGTACCCTATTTTGTAATTTTTTGGAATTACAATTTCTCCACTATCTTTTTCTACTTCTCCAATTATCATCTTAAAAAGTGTTGTTTTACCATTTCCATTTCTACCAACTAATCCTATTTTCTCTCCTTTATTTATATTAAAAGAAAGATCTTTAAAAACATCTTGCCCACCAAAACTTTTAGTAATACTTTCTATTCTTATCATAAAA
>CAYQVV010000082.1:0-5530 GCA_964421155.1 uncultured Elusimicrobiaceae bacterium | reverse complement strand
AGAAAACCTTTTGTAAGAACAGAAAATGGAGATAGACCAAGATATCCAAGAAGAGATAATGCAAATGGTGGAAGCAGTTTTGGAGACAGAAAACCTTTTAATGATAGCTTAAAAAATGACTCTTTGAATATTAAAAATTCAGAAGATTTTATCTATGGGAGAAAAGTTGTTAAAGATGCAATAGATAATGGAGTTTCTATAAATAAAGTTTATTTTTCAAAGACTTCTCAAGGAAGTATTATAAATGATATGATAAATCATTGCAGAAAAAATCATATAGTTTTTTCATTTTTAGAAAAAAGAGATATGGATAGAAAATTTGGAGAATTTAATCAAGGTGTCGTTGCATATATTTCTCCTAAAAAATATGTAGAATTAGAAGCTGTTATATCTAGTTTGCAGACAGAGCAACATTCATTTATTTGTTTGCTTGACAATATAACAGATCCACATAATACAGGAGCAATTATTAGAAGTGCTTTTAGTTTCGGAGCAAAAGCAATTTTAATTCCAGAAAGAAATTCTTGTTTAATAAATTCTACTGTAATAAAGGCTTCAGCAGGAGCTGCAAATTTGATAGATATTGTAAAAATTGGAAATATTTCTAATGTGGTTACACAGCTTAAAAATAATAATTATTGTATAGTAGGAGCAGATATTTGTGATGATGATTCTAGATTAATTTTTGCTAAAGATTTAAAAAATAAAATAAAAGAAAATAATATATGTTTAATACTTGGAAGCGAGGGTGAGGGAATTCAACAGCTTGTTAAAAAAAATTGTGACTTAATTGCTAAAATAGATATGAAAAGTAATTTTAATTCTTTAAATGTTTCTTGTGCAGCTTCTATAATTTTTTATGAACTATCTAAATAAATTTAACAAAAAAGGATTTTTATTAATAAATGAATTTTCCTAGAAGATATTTATATTATATTAGTATAAATTTATTTTTAATTTTTTTCTTATTTAGTTTGAGACAGGATTCAAATTTTAATTTTAATAAAAAAGTAGTTTTTGATGCAATAAGAGAAGAAAATGGATTATACTTTTTAAAAAATGGACGTGTTGAATTTATAGAAGGAAGTCAAGATGTGTCTTTTCCAAAATGGTCTCCTGATGGAAAATTTGTAGCAGGGGTTAAAGAAAATTCAATAATATTTTATGATACTTATAAAAAAAATTTTGTTAAAAAGTTAAATTTTTCATTATCTTTTTTTAATGCAGAGGTAGCCCAGTTTGTTTGGCAAAATGATGGAAAAAGTATTTATGTTTTTTTAAAAACATATAAAAATAATTTTTATGAGTATATTTTGGTTAAATATGATTTAGGATTAAAAAAATCAACTACAATTTTAAAATTTGATCGCAAAAATGCAAAATTTGTTGTAAAAAATTTATCTATTTCTCCTGATTCTAAATTTTTGATTTTTTATGCAGGAGATGAAGAAAAATATGATAAATTGTTTGTTATAGATTTAGAACTATATAAAGTTTCTTTTTTAATTGAAAAAGCTATTCCAATTTCTTGGCTTCCTCAAAAAGATGGTTTTTTATTTTTTTATATAAATTCTAGATATAGACTCGGATATATTAAAAAATTAGATTTTTATAATAATAAAATTGTTTCAAATTTAGCTATCTTTAATTTTTCATTATGTCAAAATTTGAATCTATCAAAAGATGGAAAATGTTTATATTATTCAAAAAGAAATATAAGAAATACATATAATATTGTATATAGCAAAATTTATAATAATAAAATTTCTTTAGAAAAAAATATTACAAATACGGTTTATATTAATGATAAAAAAGGATTTTCTAATGATATGTTTGCAGATTTATTTTAGGGATTTAAATGTATAAGGATTTTAATAGAACAGAAGATAAAATAAAAATTTTTACAGTCATAGCTATTTTTTTATTCCTTTTTTTGTATGGAAGAATAATTTATATTCAACTTATAAAAAGTTCAAGTTATAAATCTTATTTAAAAAATCAAATATATAAATCAGAAGAAATGAGGACTCTAAGGGGTAACATCTACGATAGGAATGGATTGTTACTTGCATTTTCTAATTGGAGATATTCGTACTTTTGTTTTCCAAAAAGGATCAAAACTTTTCAAGAAAAACAATCCGTTTTAGCGTTTGTGATTAATAAATTAAAAATTCCTCAAGAAAAAATTTCACACCAATTAAATAAATATAAGACTTTCTTTTGGATAACTAGGGGATCAGACTGTCAAATTGATTTAGAAAAAAATGAAATTCCTAAAGGAATAGACAGAGTAAAAGAAGAAAAAAGATTTTATCCTAATGGTACTTTAGCTTCTCAGGTGTTGGGGCATACAGGCTTAGACAATGTTGGATTAAGTGGAATAGAATATAGTATGGAAGATATTTTAAAAGGAAATATTGTAAAAATTTATAATGAAAAAGATGCTAAAGGTAGAGATTTAGATGCAGAAGAAATATTTAAATTTGAAAATTTAAATCCAAAAAATATTTACTTAACAATAGATAAAAATATACAATTCATAGTAGAAAAATATTTAGAAAATTTATACATGTCTACAAAAGCAGAAACTGTAAGTGCTGTTATTCAAAATGTTAAAACAGGTGAAATTATTGCTATGGCAAATTTCCCTAATTCTGAGATAAATAATGGAAATAAAAAATCAAGGCTTCATAACAGTATAATTAATAAAGTTTATGAACCGGGGTCTACATTAAAAATTTTAACAATGGGAGCAGCTTTAGAAGATGGTTTATATAAAATGAAAGATAAGATTTTTTGTGAAAATGGAAAATTTAAAGTTTTGAATCATACGATCAGAGATCATGATAGGAAAAATGGATATCTTTCATTAGAAGATATTTTGGCTTTTTCTAGTAATATAGGCATGTCTAAAATTGGTGAAAAAATGGGGAAAGATAGACTATATTATTATTTTCAAAAATTTGGATTTGGATATAATACAGGAATAGATTTGCCTGGAGAAGAAAAGGGTCTTTTACGGCATCCTAAAAATTGGGATAAATTGTCTATATATATTTTGCCTTTTGGTCAAGGGTTAGGAGTGACACCAATACAATTGATTTCTGCGATTTCTGCAGTTGGAAATAGAGGTGTTTTAATGGAGCCTAAAATAATAAAGGCTATTGAGGATAAAGATATTCTTTATAATAGAGAAAATAGAGTTGTGAGACAAATATTAAGTGAAAAAGTTTGCCGTCAATTGTTAGATGCAATGGAGTCAGTTGTATTAAAAGGAACTGCTCAATCTTTAAAAATGGAAGGATATAGAATCGGAGCAAAAACAGGAACTGCTCAAAAAATAGATCCTATTACTAGAAAATATTCAAAATCAACTTATGTTTCTTCATTGGTAAGTATTTTTCCTATAGATAATCCTAGATTTTCTATTTTAATTGTTGTAGATAGTCCAAAAGGAATATATTATGGAGGAGAAGTTTGCGGAAAAACAATGAGAAATATCATTAAAGATCTTATTTTTTATTATAAGATCCCTAAAAAAAATAAATAAATTGTAACATTTTGTTTGTTTTTTAGTCTAAAAAAATAAATCTAAAATAAAAAAATAATTGGAAATTATTATTAAATGTTAAAAAATGAAATAGAAAATTCAGAAGACCCTATTTTAAAAAATATTTTTGAATGTAAGGGAGATTCATCAGATTTTTTTGAAAAATTTAGACAAGGTGATGATAATATTTTTAGAAATATTTTTGATGATTATAATAAAAAAATTTTTAGATTAGTTTTTAATATGGTTCATAATATACAAGACACAGAAGATTTGCTTCAGAGAATTTTTACAAAAATATTTATAAATAGAAAAAGTTTTAAAGGGAAATCAAAATTTTATACTTGGATATATAGGATAGCAGTTAATGAAGTATTAAATTTTGTTAATAAAGAAAAAAAAATAAAAAATAAAGGATTTGAAAAAGATTTTGAAGATTCTATAGAATATGAAGAATATTTTCAAAATTTACCAGATATAAAAGAAAAATCGTTAATATATAACTTAGAGCAGGAAGAATTAAAAAAACAAATATTTTCTAGTTTAAACAAATTGGATAAAAAATATAAAACTATTTTGATACTTAAGGAAATAGACAATTTTTCTTATAAAGAAATTGCTGATATTTTAGGCATTTCAATTGATAAGGTTAAAGTTTGGATATATAGAGCCAGAGAAAATATGAAAAAAAATTTAGAAGAAGAATTTAGGAGGGAATAATATGTTTTTATATTTTTTCAATAAAAAAAATACGATAAACACAAAATATATTTGTAAAAAAAATAGCAGATATAAACAGTTAATTTCTGAATATATTGATGGTGAGTTATCTAAAGATGTATCAGATAATCTTTTAAAACATTTAAATAGTTGTAATGCTTGTAATAATTACTATGAGAAATTAATAAAAAATAGTTCTTTATTTTATACATCTTTTAATTTTAAAACAGATAATATTTTTTTTAATTCAGAAGGGGTTTACAACAAAATAGTTAATAATTTAGATAAAAAAAATATTAATTATAACCATATGCTTTTATTTAAATATGGAATAATTTCTGTATTATCTGTTTTCTTTTTTATTGCTACTTTAAAAATTTTTCCTATATTAAATTATAATCCTAAGAGTGATGATTTTTATTATTCTATGACTAATGATAAAAGCATAGATGACGAAATAATAAGTACTTTTTATTATTAAATTTTGGAGTTTTATATGATTAAATTATTTTTTATAATTTATTTTATTTTTTTTAATATCTTTTTTTTGTATGGGAAACCAATAGAAAATTTCAAAAAATGTAGTTCAGAAGAAATAGAAAAAAGTATAGATAAAGATGAATGTATTCTTAAACATCAAAGGGATAAAAAACATTTTGAGCAAAAATTTTTACGAAAACTAAATAAAGATTTGGGATTAGCAGATAAACAAACAAAAGAAATAGAGATGATTTTGCAAGATAATTTAGGCAATATGATTACTACAAAGTTAGAATTCAAAATTGAGATGGATAAAATAAAACAAGAAACAGATGAACTAATTATAAAGTTGTTAGATAAAGAGCAAATAGAAATATTTAATAAGAATAGAAATGCACATAAAAAAAGACCTCCCAAAATTTCTTTTTTTAGAAGAAATTCTAATAAAAAAGATAAAAATGATTTAAATAAAAAATTAGAGTTCAGGCATGAAGAATTTATTGAAGTTTTGAAAAAAGATTTAAGTCTATCTGAAATACAAGTAGAAAATATTGATAGAATTCTTAAAGATAATTGGGAGAAACTTAATTTTGTAAAAGAAAATTTTAAGAAAAAAATGGAAAAAATAAAGGAAAATGTCGATGAAAAAATAGAGGATGTTTTATCTCCTGAACAAGTTAAAGAATTTAAAAAAATTTGTATAAAAAGAGATAAAATGTGTCAATAAAAACTTGACATTAGAAATAAAAAGAGTAGAATGCTAAACATTGTCTCTTTGAA
>CAYQVV010000081.1:0-5653 GCA_964421155.1 uncultured Elusimicrobiaceae bacterium | reverse complement strand
GGGTTTTCCTTTGTAACCTTTCCGCTGGCTTTGTGTCGGCAAAAACTCGCACCTCTGTTAGTTTTTAGCATAAATACCGACTTAACCATAGAAAATTAGGCGATATTTTTAAAAATTTAACGATGCTCACACATTTAGCCGACAGACAAGGAAATAAACAATAATTTTTTAAAAATTTATTGTTTGACCAAGAAAAATGTTTATTGAATATTTATTTTTTAAGTTCAAAATATTTCATATAAATTTCTTTTGCAATAGGTGCGGCTATTTTCCCACCACCGCCTTCATTTTCAACAAATACACAAACAATAATTTCAGGGTTTTCATATGGTGCAAAACTAACAAACCAAGCATGGTCTTCTCCATGTGGGTTTTGTGCAGTTCCAGTTTTTCCACATATATTTAATCCTTCAACAAAAGAATTAAATCCAGTTCTATGGCTGACAGTGTTTAGCATAGCATTTTTTATTAAATCTACATGTTGTTTAGAAAAATATTCATTATTTTTTTTATAGAAATTATTAGGTTTATTTCTAAATATTATCTTATTATTTTCTTTTATTTTATCTAGTAATGTAAAATTGTTAAAATTTCCATAGTTTATTAATTTAGAGACCATAGCAGCAATTTCTATTGGAGTTTGAATTAAAAACCCTTGTCCAATACTTATATTAATTGTATCTCCGTCATACCAATTCATTTTGAATCTTTTCTTTTTCCATTTTCTTGTTGGAATAAATCCTTCTTTTTCAAAAGGAAGATCTATCCCTGTTTTTTTATCTAACCCAAATAATTTTGCATATTTTATAATGGTTTCAGATTTTAATTTCATTCCTAATTCATAAAAATATACATCGCAAGAATTTTCTATAGCTTGACTTAAATTTAAAGTCCCATGCCCCCCTTTTTTCCAGCATTTTGCAATTCTATTTCCAATTTGATATTTTCCAGTACAAGTTATTTTAAAATCAGGAGTAATAATTTTTTCATTTAGAGCTGCATATGCCATGATAATTTTAAAAGTAGAAGCAGGAGGATATCTAGTTTGAATTACTCTATTTAACATAGGAAAATTTTTATCATTAAAAGTTTTTAATTTTTCTTCATTAATATTATACAAAAATTGATTTGCATCATATCCTGGAGAAGAAATAAAGGCTAAAACCTTAGAAGATTTTGCCTCTGCAACAAAAATACAGCCTTTTTTCCCTTTCATTAAAGATTCTGAATATTTTTGAAGATTGTAATCTATATTTAGAAATATATCTTTTCCGCTTTTAGGTGGAATACTTTGAATTAATTTTTTTTTCTTTCCATGAACATCTACTTCAAATATTTTATATCCATCTTCACCATGTAAAATATTTTCATATTGATATTCAATGCCAGTTCGTCCTATAATATCTCCTAATTTATATCCTCTTTCTATATAATCTTTTAATTCTTCTTCCTTTATTTCATTTAAATATCCGAATATATGAGCTGATTCTAACCCAAGTTTATAATCTCTAATACTATCATAAACAATATTTATTCCCTTTAAATAAGGCTGATTTTCTTTTAACACCATCATTAATTCTTTTGGAATATTTTTAGCTAAAACGATATTGTCTTTTTGTTTTTTTATATCTTTTAAAATTTTTTCTTTATCAATCATTAAATAGTTTTGTAAAACATTTAGAAGATTTTCAATTTCTTTTTGAGATAATATAGATTGGTTTAGGGTTAAATTATATATAGTTTTGTTATCTACAAGAATGTTTCCATTCTTGTCATATATAATTCCACGATTTGCTTTTATTATTTCTTTATACGAAATGTTGTTTTTTGATATGTTTTCAAAATAAGTAAATTTTAATATTTGTAAAAAAAATAGTTTAAATATTAGTGTAAACATTAGTATTAAGATAAAAAGAAAAATATTTTTTAATTTTTTATAAAATAGAATATTTTCATTAATATTTGATTTGTTTTGCCACATATTATTTTTTTTGAATTAATAAAATTTTGAAAAATATTGGAGAAAAAATAAGAATAGAGATAAATTTGTAAATAATTTTTAATTCTAAATGAATATTTAAATTAAATAATTTAAATATGAAAAATTTTGACATATAATAAAAAACAGAAAATATAAAAATTATAAATATTATATTAGGATTTATTTCTGCAGATTGTTCAAAATATATTTTTGGCAATAATCTTTTTATTAAAAAATATATTATTAAGAATAAAAAAGAGTTTAATCCAAATATTCCAATTTCAAAAACATCCATAAAAATTCCTAAAAGAAAGATTGTAATAAGGGATAGTCTAGAATTTTTATATATTGTTAAAAAAAAGACAGTAATTAACCAAAAATTTGGTATAAAAACAGAATCTATATTTAATAAATAGAAAAAGCAAATATAAAAAAATAGCATATAAATTAATATTGATATATAAAACAGTATATTTTTCATTTTATGTCAATTTTTTTTGTATTTTAATGGAGATGAGGGGATTTGAACCCCTGACCCTAACGCTGCCAGCGTTATGCTCTCCCAGCTGAGCTACATCCCCTCAATTTTTAGATTGAATATAATATTATTAAATAATCCTTTCTTTTTCAATGTAAAATTATTTATAATAAATAAAAAAAAATATTGGTAAAATTAAATTCATGGATAATAAAGATATAATAAATCAATCTAAGATAAGTCATAATTTAACAAAAGAAAATATAATTTCTATTTTATCTGATAAAGAAATTAATAATTTTTTATTCAAAATTGCAGATGAAGTTAGAAAAAAATATGTTGGAGATGAAGTACATTTGCGAGGTTTGATAGAATTTTCAAATTTTTGCAAACAAAATTGTAAATATTGCGGATTAAGGCTTGATAATAAAAATGTTGAAAGATACAGATTAAATTTAGAACAAATTATTGATTGTGTAAGAAATGCAGTTGATTATGGATATAGGACTATAGTTTTGCAGTCTGGAGAAGATGATTATTTTAATGTAGATAGAATGTGTGAAATTATAAAAAATATAAAAAAATTGGATGTTGCACTAACTTTGAGCATAGGGGAAAAAACTTTTGAAGAATACGAACAATATAGACAGGCTGGAGCAGATAGATTTTTGATAAGAATTGAAACAACAGATGAAAATCTTTATAAAGAAATGCATCCAAATTCAGATTTTAATAATAGAATTGAATGTTTAAAAAATTTAAAAAAACTAAATTTTGAAGTTGGATCTGGATGTTTAGTGGGATTGCCTAATCAAACAGTAGAATCTTTGGCAGAAGATATTTTATTTTTTAAAAAAATAGATGCTGATATGATAGGAATCGGACCTTTTATTCCTCATCCAAATACTCCTCTTAAAAATGAAAAATTTGGGAATTTTGTTTTAGCTTTAAAGGTTATGGCTTTGACTAGGATTTTGCTTCCGAATATTAATATTCCAGCTACAACCGCTATGGAAACTTTAGATTCTAATGGAAGAATTATTGCATTGCAGTGTGGAGCGAATGTTGTTATGCCGAATGTTGGAGACCCCAGTTATAGAAAAAAGTATGAAATTTATCCGGGGAAAATATGCTTAAATGATACTGCAAAAAAATGCAGAGGATGTATAACTTCAAAAATTGAAAGTATAGGTAGAAAAATATCTAAAGATTATGGATTTAGAAAAAAAATATAATGATATAAATATAATTTTTTTTAAATTCTAAAATTAGAAAAAATAAGATATAATTTTTTTATTAATAAATAATAATAATTTTTATTCGGGGGATTTTATGATAGTTGTGACAGGTGGAGCAGGATTTATTGGTAGTGCTTTTATTTGGGAATTAAATCAGCTTGGAATAGATGATATTTTGGTTGTTGATGAGCTAGGAGAAGATGAGAAATGGAAAAATTTAGTTTCTCTTAAATTTTCAGATTATTTAGAAAAAAATTATTTTTTAGACAATCTTTTTTCGGGTTGCTATAAAGATCAAATAAAATCTATTTATCATTTTGGAGCTTGTTCAAGTACTCAAGAAAGAAATGCAACATATTTAATAGAAAATAATTTTGAATACACAAAACTTTTAGCTCAATATTGTAATCAGAATGAAGTAGATTTTATTTATGCTTCTAGTGCTGCGACTTATGGGGATGGGAATAGAGGATATGATGATACAGAAATAGAAAATTTGAAACCTCTTAATATGTATGGATATTCTAAACAACTTTTTGATATTTATGCAAAGAAACACGGTTTTTTTGATTTAAAAAATAAATGTATAGGTATAAAATTTTTTAATGTTTATGGACCTAATGAGCATCACAAAGGCGAAATGAGAAGTATGGTAAACAAATCATATTTTCAAATCAATCAAGATTCGCAAATAAATCTATTTAAATCATATAAAAAAGAATATGAAGATGGAGAGCAAAAACGAGATTTTATTTATATAAAAGATGCTATAAAAATTGTTTATAAATTAGGGACTCAAAATGTCAAGAGTGGTATTTATAATATTGGAACAGGAAAGGCAAATAGTTGGAATGAGTTAGCTAGAGCTGTTTTTAAAGCTATGGATAAAAAGGATAATATAAACTACATTGAAATGCCAGAAATTTTACAAGGTAAGTATCAGTATTTTACAGAAGCAAATATGGATAAAACTTTGAAGGCTATTGGGGACTATGAATTTTTTACATTGGAAGAAGCAGTTAAAGATTATGTTCAAAATTATTTAATGCAGGATAAATATTTGGGAGAATAGAATGTCTATAAGAATCATAGCAGGAGATTTGAGGGGTTTTGTTTTAAAAGGACCTAAAACTTTAGAAATAACTAGACCTATTTTAGCTAGAGTAAAAAAATCTTTGTTTGATATATTGATGCCTTACTTTAGAAGAGAAAATGTTAAGTTTTTGGATATGTTTTCAGGAACAGGGTGTGTAGGGATAGAATCTATTTCAAGAGGAGTAGAAAAAGTTTTTTTTATAGAAAGAGATAAAGAAATGTATGAGTGTATTCTCAACAATTTGAAATATTGTAAAAAAGAAGAAAATGCAACAGTTTATTGCACAGATGTTTTTGATTTTTTAGAAACTTATAGAGGGGAAAAATTTGACATTATTTTTGCAGGGCCACCATATCCAGCTAATTTATGCAATAATATATTAAATGCTTTGACAATTTCTAATGTTTTAAAAGAAGATAGTGTGGTAATTTTACAACATAGTTCAAAAGAAAATATTTTAGACAAAACGGAATGTCTAGAAAAATTTAGAACTAAGGTTTATGGAGATACAATTTTAGATTTTTTCAAAAGATTTTGACCTTTTTTTAAAAAAAAGGTCAAAATTTGGCGACGAGAACTGTTAAATTTTAAAATTTTTTACTTTGCCTTGACAAAATAAATTTTATATTGACACTTTTTTGAATAATAAATATTATAGAAAATATGGATATTTTTAATACAAAAAATCAGAATATATGAAATATATACACCTTCAAACAATAGATTCAACTAATAATTTTGCTTTAAAAAATATAGAAAATTTGGATTCAGATACAGTTATTTTTTCAGATCATCAGGAATCAGGAAAAGGCAGAAATGGAAGAGTTTGGATTTCCCCAAAAGTAAAAAAAACAAAAGAT
>CAYQVV010000080.1:0-5700 GCA_964421155.1 uncultured Elusimicrobiaceae bacterium | reverse complement strand
TGTAACATTTTTATATATTTTTAGTCTATATTAATAAATTCAATAAATTTTTTATTTTGTAGAGATGCGATTAATCGCATCTCTTTTATATAATAATTCAGATAATAAATTTTTTTGTAAAAGGAATAAAAATGATAGAATTTAAAAATATAACAAAAACTTATAATATAGGATCTACTTCATTTGAGGCATTAAAAGGAGTCAATCTTTCTATTGACCAAGGGGAGTATGTTGCAATAATAGGGCCTTCTGGATCTGGCAAATCAACATTGCTTCATGTCATGGGGCTATTGCATAAAGCTACAACAGGTTCTTATATACTAAATAATCAAAATATGACTAATCTTGATGATAGGACTTTAGCCTTGATAAGAACTAATTTGATAGGTTTTGTTTTTCAACAGTTTCATTTATTACCTAGAATTTCAGCTTTTGAAAATGTAGCGCTTCCTCTTATGTATTCTGGAAGGTTGGAAGAAAAAGAAAATGCAAAAAAAAGATTAGAAGAAGTTTCACTAGGACATAAATTTTTTAATAAACCAAATGAAGTTTCTGGAGGGGAACAGCAAAGAATAGCTATCGCAAGATCTTTAATAAATAATCCAGAAATTATATTGGCTGATGAACCTACCGGTAATTTAGATTCAAAAAATAAAATTGAAATAATGAATCTTTTAGAAAAACTTCATAAATGTGGGAATACATTAGTTATAATTACACATGAAAAAGAAATTGCAGATAGAGCACATAGAGTAATAACAGTCCAAGATGGATTAATCGTTTCAGATAAAAAAAATTCTAATAATTTTATAAATATTCCAATTAATGAAGATAGAATTGAAGAAAAAAAAATTTCTAAAATTTTGACTACACAAAATAAAAAAACAAAAGAATCTAAATTATTTCTAAATATTAAAAAATTTTTTAATTATAATGTCCAAGCTATTATGATTTTAATTCAAAATAAAATTAGATCTATTTTGTCTATGTTAGGTATTTTAATAGGAGTTGCTGCTGTTATTGCAATGTTAGGACTTGGTGAGGGTGCTAAACAATCTATGAAAGAAAACTTAGCATCTCTTGGTTCTAATCTTGTTATGGTTAGACCAGGAGCTAGAAAAAGTCAGGGAGCGAATCTAGCTGTAGGTGCAGTAAGTAGATTTGATTTTAGAGATGTTAATTCTTTAAAAAAAATAGATGGGATAAAAAATATTTCGCCAACTGTAAATGGGAATTGTCAAATTGTTTTTGAAAGTAATAATTCAAATACTAGAATAGAGGGGGTTTCTATAGATTATGCAGAAATGCATTCTGTAAAACCAAAAATTGGTAGGTTTTTCACAAAAGAAGAATTAAATAAAAGGGAAAAAGTAGCTATTATAGGTAATACAGTATTAGAAAATTTATTTCCAAATGTAGATCCAATAGGAAAAACTATAAAAATAAATCGTATTAATTTTAAAGTAATTGGTATTGCCCCTAAAAAAGGCTCTTCTGGATTTAGAGATCAAGATGATACTGTTTATATTCCATTGACAACTGCTATGTATAGACTTTTGGGTAAGAACTATTTTAATACAATAGAATTAGAAATAGAAAATCAAGATGTTTTTGAACAAATAGAATCTCAAGTTCGTAAAATTTTATATAAGAATCATAAAATAGATGAAAAAAATGAAGATGCTATTTACATTCAAAATATGCAGGAAATTCAAGATACTTTATCAAAAATAACTACAACTATGACAATGCTTTTAGGTTTTATTTCTGCATTATCTTTGTTAGTAGGAGGAATAGGGATAATGAATATAATGCTGGTTTCTGTAACAGAGAGAACAAAAGAAATAGGATTAAGAAAAGCTCTAGGAGCAAATAATGAAGATATAATGATTCAATTTTTAATAGAATCTATAATATTATCTTTTTGCGGAGGAGTTATAGGAATAATTTCGGGGATAATTATGGCAAATATAATGTCTCTTGTTTCCAATTGGGCAATAAAAATTACAATGAATTCAATAATGTTGTCAGCTGGTTTTTCTATTTTTGTTGGAATATGTTTTGGCCTTTGGCCTGCAAAAAGAGCATCAAAATTAGATCCTATAGAGGCATTGAGATATGAATAAAAAATAAATTATTTACAAAATAATTTATTTTTTATAGAATATAAAAATTTAATTGAGATATTTTCTAAGAAGGTTTCTAAATGGATTCAGCAAAAAAATTTTATATTACAACTCCAATTTATTATATAAATGCACAACCTCATATTGGGCATGCGTATACGACAATAGCATCAGATGTTCTTGCTAGATACTATCGTCTTTCAGGAAAAGAAGTGTTTTTTTTAACAGGGACAGATGAACATGGTCAAAAAGTAGAAGAATCTGCTAAAAAAAATGGAAAAAATCCAAAAGAATTTGCAGATGAAGTTGTTGAGAAATATAAGAAACTTTGGAAAGATTTAGATATTACTTATGATGGATTTATTAGAACAACAGATAAGAAGCATGAAGACACCGTTCAGAAAATAGTAAATATACTTTTTGAAAAAGGTGATATTTATAAAGGACAATATGAAGGACTTTATTGTGTTCCTTGTGAATCTTATTTTCTAGAAACAGATTTGGCTGATAAAACTAAAAAAATATGTCCAGATTGTGGAAGAGAATTAAAAATTGTAAAAGAGGATTCTTATTTCTTTAAACTTTCTAAATATCAAGATGATTTATTAAAATATTTTTCAGACAATGAATATTTTTTATCTCCTAGTTTTAGAGCAAAAGAGATGATAAATATTATAAAAAGCGGATTAAAAGATTTGTGTATTACTAGAAATTCAGTTGAATGGGGAATAAAAAATCCGATAGATAACACTCAAACTATTTATGTTTGGTTTGATGCTTTAATAAATTATATATCTGCTATAAATTTTTTAGAATTTTCAGAAAAAAAAGATAATAACTTTTTAGAGTTTTGGCCTGCAGATATACATTTTGTTGGGAAAGAGATTTATAAATTTCATACATTAATTTGGCCAGCTTTACTTTTAGGCTTGGGACTAGAATTACCAAAAAAAGTTTTCGGACATGGTTGGTGGACTTTTGAAGGTGAGAAAATGTCAAAATCTAAAGGGAATGCAATAGATCCTTATAAAATTATAGATACTTTTGGAAAAGATGTTTTGAGGTATTTTTTATTGAGAGAAGTTCCTTTTGGGATAGATGGTGATTTTTCTACGAATAGCTTGATAGATAAATATAATGGAGAATTAGCAAACGAAATTGGAAATTTGTTTTCAAGAACATTGAAAATGTTAGAAAAATATTGTGATGGAGTAGTTCCTGAAATAGATATTGAAACTAATATTTTAAAAGAAAAATCAGAAGAAGTTATAAATGAATACAAAATTGCAATAGAAAATATAGATTTTTTTAAAGCAATAAATAAAATATTAGAATTAGTAAAAACTTCTAATAAATACATAGAAGATGAAGCTCCTTGGAAACTGGCAAAACTGCAAGATCCTGGAGATGATATAAAATTAAAAAAAGTTCTTTTTAATATATTGGCTAGTATGCGAATAGTTGCAGTATTGATTAATCCAATTATGCCCGAAATCTCTTTAAAAATGATAAAGCAATTAGGTTTGAACGATAATTTATTTGATATTTCTTTTTTAAAATGGAATGATATGCCTAAAGATTTGAAAGTTGGAGAAATTCAAGTTTTATTCCCTAGATACGAAAAATAGTTATGATTTAAAAAATAAAACTTGCATTTTATAAAAAAATGTATTATTTATTTTCTTAAAGACTTATTTATACAAGGAGAGATACCCAAGTGGCTGAAGGGGCGGGTTTGCTAAACCTGTAGTAGGATATTATCCTAGCGAGGGTTCAAATCCCTCTCTCTCCGTAAATTTATTAGGGGGCTAAAATGGCAGAAAAGATCGCAAAAGTTGGAGTAAAAAGAGAAAAAGGATTTTTGTATTATTTAGACAAAAATGGAGATGTTTCTAGAGCTAAAATGGCTAGAGGAAATGAAAAAGGTGGAAACCCAGAAGTAGTTGCAAAAGTTGGAGTAAAAAGAGAAAAAGGATTTCTTTACTTTTTAGACAAAAATGGAGATGTTTCTAGAGCTGCAATGGCTAGAGGAAAAAAAACAGCTAAATAAATTTTTAGGAGAGGGGTTTTTATCCCTCTCTTTCTTTTATAAAAAAAATCTTGACTAACTCACTATAAAAATAGATAATAAATAAATTCAAAAAATCTTAAAATTATATAATCATTATTTAATAAATTTATCTGATTTAATATTAGAAAATTTATTCTATAAAAAAATAAAAACTTTAAATAAAAATTCAGGAGGATTCTAGAAAATGGTTAAAGTGGCTATTAATGGTTTTGGAAGAATTGGAAGATTAGTGTTTCAAGCAATGGTTGAAAGAAATTTGCTTGGAAAAGAAATAGAAGTTGTTGGTGTTGTAGATGTAGCAACAGATGCTTCTTATTTTGCATATCAATTGAAATATGATTCAGTTCACGGAAGAATGAAAGCGGAAATCTCTTCTAAAAAAAGTGATGCAAGCTTAACAGAAGATGATATTTTAGTTGTTAATGGAAGTGAAATAAAATGTATCGGTGCTACAAAAAATTTAGCAGATTTGCCATGGGCGAAATTAGGTGTAGAATATGTAATAGAATCTACAGGTTTGTTTGCTAATGAAAAAGCTAAAGGACATTTAGAAGCAGGAGCAAAAAAAGTTATAATTTCAGCTCCAGCAAAATCAGGGGACCCAAATGTAAAAATTAAAACATTTGTTATGGGTGTTAATGAAAATGAATATGATAAAACAGTAAATGATATAGTTTCAAATGCATCTTGCACAACAAACTGTTTAGCTCCAGTTGTTCATGTTATTTTAAAAGAAGGTGTTGGAATTGAAACAGGACTTATGACAACAATTCATTCATATACAGCAACACAAAAAACAGTTGACGGACCTTCAAAAAAAGATTGGAGAGGCGGAAGAGCTGCAGCATGTAATATAATTCCTTCAACAACAGGTGCAGCAAAAGCAGTTGGAGAAGTTTTGCCTTCAACAAAAGGGAAATTAACAGGAATGTCATTTAGAGTTCCAACTCCAGATGTTTCAGTTGTAGATTTAACATTTAGAGCAGAAAAAGATACTTCTATTCAAGAAATAGATGCATTGTTAAAGAAAGCTAGTGAATCATATTTGAAAGGAATATTGGGATATGCTAATGAAGAATTAGTATCAACAGATTTCGTTCATGATAATAGATCTTCTATTTATGATTCTTTAGCAACTTTACAAAATAATCTTCCTGGAGAAAAAAGATTTTTTAAAATAGTTTCTTGGTATGATAATGAATGGGGATATTCAAATAGAGTTGTTGATTTATTAAATTTAATGGTTTCAAAAAGCAAATAATTGATTTTTGAATAAAATATTTACCCACCTCACGATATATTAATTATATTTGGGGTGGGTTTTTTTATAAACAAATTATTTTTAAATAAAATAAAGAGAGGAAATTATGAATAAAAAAAATATAAAAGATATAGATTTAAAAGGTAAAAAAGTTATAGTTAGAGTAGATTTTAATGTGCCTTTAAACGAAAATTGTGAAATAACAAATGATAAAAGAATAGTTGCTGCTGTTCCTACTATTC
>CAYQVV010000079.1:0-5766 GCA_964421155.1 uncultured Elusimicrobiaceae bacterium | reverse complement strand
CATTTTGTTGGAATTGGTGGAGCAGGGATGAGCGGGATTGCTGAAGTTTTGAATAATTTAGGATATAAAATTTCTGGATCTGATATTCAAGAAAGTGCATTAACAAAAAAATTAGAATCTCAAGGAATTGATATAAAAATAGGACATTTTGCAGAAAATATTACAGATAATGTTGAGGTTGTGGTTATTTCTACTGCAATTCCTATGACGAATCCAGAAGTTGTTGCAGCAAAATCAAAAAATATTCCAGTAATTCCTAGAGCTGAAATGCTTGCAGAGCTTATGAGGTTAAAATATTCAATACTTATAGCTGGCACTCATGGAAAAACTACGACTACATCTATGATTTCTTGGCTTATGTATAAGCTAAATTTTGATCCAACGATAGTTATTGGTGGAAAATTGAACAATATTGGGACTGGTGCAAAACTTGGAAAAGGAAAGTTTTTTGTAGCAGAAGCAGATGAGAGTGATGGGTCATTTTTAAAATATAACCCAATAGTTGCAGTAGTTACTAATATCGATAATGATCATTTGGATCATTATGGAAATATGGAAAATTTGGAAAATGCATTTTTGAGTTTTATTAATAAAGTCCCTTTTTATGGATTTAGTGTTTTATGCAATGATAATAAAATTTTGCAAAGACTAATAAAGGAAACTAATAGAAAATGTATAAGCTATGGAATTGATAATGAAAGTGATGTTATGGCAAAAGATATTTGTATCAAAGATGGGAAAACAAGTTTTATTGTTTACAAAAGAAATGAATTATTGGGAGAAATTGTTTTGCCTATACCTGGGAAATATAATATTTTGAATGCTTTGGCGTCAATCACAGTTTTGACAGAATTAAATGTAGAATTTGAAAAAATAAAAGATGCTTTGCTTGAGTTTAAAGGCGTTGGAAGAAGAGTTGAGATAAAAGGACAAAAGGAAAATGTTCTAGTTATTGATGATTATGGACATCATCCTACAGAAATGCAATCTGCTTGGAATTCATTGAGAGAATTTTATTGTGATAGAGAAAAAATAGTTATTTTTCAGCCACATAGATATTCTAGGACAGAGTTATTGGCAGAAGATTTTGCAAAAGTTTTATCTAGTATGGATAAAGTTTTGCTTTTGCCGATTTATCCAGCAGGAGAGCAAAATCTAAAAAATATTGACTTGAATTTAATTTTAAATTTTTTAACTGATTCAGAAAAATCTAAAATCACTTGCTTTAAAAATAAAGAAGAAATCGTTGAGTTTTTAGGGAAATTAGATAAAACAAAAAAGACTTTGATTGTGACTTTGGGTGCAGGAGATGTATATAAAGTTGGAGAGAAATATTTGGAGAGTTAGTTCATAATATAAAATTATATAAGGATATTAGTTATGGCTATAGCAAAGTTAAAAAAATTAAATATATTTTTTTTGAGAGAAGAAACAGATAAGATTTTATCATTTTTGCAAAATTTAAGAAAAGTAGAAATTTTTGATGTTAAAGAAAATAAAAAGAAATCGTTTGAAAGCAAAATAAATAGAGATAATGAAAGTATAATAATTGATATAAATGAAGGTATGGATAAACAACAAAATGAAAATATTGTTAATTTTAAAGCTGTTTTGATTTCAAAATTAGAAAAATCAATAAATATTTTAGAGAGATATGAAAAAAGTAAAAGTTTTCTAGATAAACTAAATTCAGGAATAATTTTAAAGAAATCTGAATTTGAAAAAGTAGACAATGAAAAAAATAATGAACTTATATTTATTTGTGAAGAAGTAAATAATTTATTAAAAGATTTGGATAAATATAGAAGCAAAAAAATAGAGATTTTGGAAAATATTGAAAATATAAAGCCATGGTTTAATCTTAAATCAAGATTAGATGGAATTTTTGGAACTAATTATGCTAGAACCATAGCAGGAATTTTGCCCATAGAAAAATATGAGTCTTTTTTACAAGAAGAAATAATAGGATTAGAGAAATCAGATAGGGAATTATTAGAAATTTTTGAAATATCAAGGGATGAAAAGCAAGTTTATTTTTTAGTTATAACATATTTTGAGATAGCAAAATTTGTTAGAGAACATATATCAAAAATAGGCAAAGTTTTACATTGGGAATCTATGGAAAAAACTCCTTTAGAATTTTTGGAATATTTAAAGAAATATCTATCTGCATTAGATAGAAAAGAAAAAAATATAATTAAAGCTTTAGAAAAAAAATCCGTTTATATAAAAGATTTAAAGATTTTATACGATAAAACTTATAATGAATGGCTTAAACTTAGAAAAAATTCCAGTTTGTATTTTGGAAGCAATGTTGGGATACTTGGTGCTTGGATAAAAGAAAAAGATATAGAAGCTATTCAAAAAGATTTAGAAGATAAATTTCCTAACACATATGCTGTAATTGAAGAGCCAGATGAAGATGATGAGGTTCCTGTAGCTTTTGAAAATATTGGATTAGTAAAGCCTTTTGAAATAATTACAGATCTTTATGGCAGACCGGGATATTTTGGAGTAGATCCAACTTTGTTTTTATCGCCATTCTTTTTGTTTTTCTTTGGGATTTGTTTAGGGGATGCTGGATATGGATTGATTATGATAATTTCTGCTATTTTATTTAAATTTTTATTAAAAGAAAAAGATAAAAATATGAAAAAATCTTTGAATTTGTTGCTTTTTGTTGGATTTTCAACTTTATTAGTAGGGCTTTTAACAGGAACATTTTTTGGAAATTTGGTTAAATTTTTGCCAGACAGTTTGAATTTTGTAAAAGAATTTTTGAAAAGGTTCGTTATAATAGATACAATGAATGCAAAAGGTTCTTTGATGTTTTTAGGTTTTTCATTGGCCTTTGGTTATGTACAACTTTGTTTTGGTTTGATTTTAAAAATAGCATTGATGATTAGAGATAAAAAATATAAAGATTTGATTTTAGACGGACTTTCTGCTTTTTGTATGCAGATTTCACTTTTGCCTATCAGTTTATATTACATTTTAGATTTTAAATTTTTTCCACCTTTTGCAATGAATATATTTTTGGGGATGTTTTTAATAAGTGTTGTTTTGATTGCTGTAAAAGAATGGATTAATAATGAAGGAATAATGGTAAAAATATTTTGGTGTTTATATGGAAATTATTCAGCAATAACTGGAACTTTCCTTTCAGACACATTATCATATGCAAGACTTTTTGCTTTAGGGCTTTCTGGTGGACTTTTAGGCTTGGCTATAAATGAAATAGCTAGTGTTTTTGGTGCAATTCCAGTAATTGGAATTATTTTGATGATTTTGGTTATGATAGGTGGGCATATTTTTAATTTGGGAGTTAGTGGACTAGGCTCTTTTGTTCATTCTTGCAGACTTCAATATTTAGAGTTTTTTACTAAATTTTTTGAGGCTTCAGGAAGAGAAATGCAACCATTTTGTCATGAAAATAAATATATAGAAATAGAAAAGAATTAATTTTAAAAGGATAAATTTCTAATGCTAAAAGTAAAAAATTTAGTTGTAGGCTGTGGGCTTTCAGGAGCTATATTAGCAGAGAAAATTGCTAATGAATTAAAAGAAGAAGTTTTAATAATAGATTCAAGAACACACATTGCAGGAACTTGTTTTGATTATTCAGACAATAATGGAATTATTATCCACAAATATGGCCCTCATATTTTTCATACAGATTCAAAAAAAGTTTGGGAATATTTAAGCAGATTTACAGAATGGAATCCATTTTTTTTGAAGCCAAAAGCAGTTGTTGACGGGCTGAAAATAAATTTGCCTTTTAATTTGAATTCTATATATCAAGTTTTTCCTAAAAATTTGGCAGAAAAATTAGAAATAAAATTAATAGATAAATTCGGCTATGGTAAAAAAATTTCAATTTTAGATCTTAGAAATCAGGATGATAAAGATTTGAAATTTTTGGCAGAATATGTTTTTGAAAATATTTTTAAGCATTATTCAGAAAAACAATGGGGAATTGAGGTTGGAAATATAAGCTCAGAAGTCCTTTCTAGAGTGCCAGTTTCAATAAATAGAGATGATAGATATTTTCAAGACAAATATCAGGCGATTCCTTTGAATGGATATACAAAAATGATTGAAAATATTTTAGACAATCCTTTGATAAAAGTAGAACTTAATTTAGATTTTAAAAATATAAAAAATAAAATAGAATATGAAAGATTATTTTGGACTGGATCAATAGATGAATTTTTTGATTATGAATTTGGAGTTTTGCCATATAGAAGTTTAAAATTTGATGTTCAGGAAAAAAATTTAGAATATTATCAAGAAACAGTTGTTGTAAATTATCCTAATAATTATGATTGGACAAGGATTTGTGAGCATAAATATTTTTTAGATCAGAAGACTAATAAAACTGTCATTTCTTTTGAATATCCAGAAGAGTTTGTAATTGGGAAAAATGATAGGGTTTATCCTATTGAGACAAAGCAAAATTTAGATTTATATAAAAAATATTTAGATTCTGCAAAAGATTCTAACTTGAAAAATATTTATTTCTTTGGTAGGCTCGGAGATTATAAATATTATAATATGGATTTAACAATTAGAAGAGCTTTTGATTTATTTGAAAAGATTTTTTTTAAAAAAAAGATTTTTTTTGATAAGAATTAATATTAATTATTTGGAGAAAAATATGTTTAGATTTTTGACATGTGGAGAGTCTCATGGAAAGATGTTATCTGCTATTTTGGAAGGGTTGCCAGCAGGTTTGGATATTTTAGAATCTGAAATAAGTATTGATTTGGCTAGAAGGCAAAAAGGTTATGGTAGAGGATCAAGATCTACAAGCATTGAAAAAGATACAGCAGAAATAATTTCTGGAGTAAGGTGGGGCAAAACTACTGGATCTCCTATCGGAATTTTGATAGCAAATAGAGATTGGCAAAATAGAAAAGAAGAAATGTCAGTTTATCCAGAGCATTTAAATAGTTCTCCGTCTATAACTAAACCTAGACCAGGACATGCAGATTTAGCAGGAATGCTAAAATATAATATTGATGATGCAAAGCCAATTTTAGAGAGGGCAAGTGCTAGAAATACAGCAAGTTTGGTTGCTGTTGGTGCTGTTTGCAAGAAGTTTTTGAAACAATTTGATGTGGAAATTTTAGGATATGTTAAATCCATTGGAAAAATAGGGATAGAAAAAATAGATATTAAAAATTTTTCTAATGAATTGAAAGAAAAAATAGAAAATTCTGAGACTAGATGTCCTGATGAAGAAATTAGTGTTGATATGATGAAACTTATTGATGAAACAAAAAAAGTAGGAGATACTTTGGGTGGAGAAATAGTATTGAATATTTTTGGAGTAGTTCCAGGATTAGGCAGTCATATACAATATGATAAAAGACTTGATGCAGGATTAGCTTTTATTATGATGGGAATTCCTTCAGTTAAAAATGTTTTGATAGGCGAAAATATATCATCTGAAGTTTTTGGATCTGAATATCATGATGTTATAAATTATGATAGCAAACAAAAAAAATATGCTCATTTTACAAATAATGCTGGCGGAATAGAAGGTGGAATGTCAAATGGAGAAAGGATTGATGTTACTATTTCAATAAAGCCTATTCCTACATTATATAAACCTTTGGAAACAATAGATATAAAAACTAAAGAAAAAGTTTCTGCAGAGGTTGTTAGATCTGATGTGGCAGTAGCTCCTTCGGCAGTAGTAGTTGCAGAAGCTATGGCAGCTATAAAATTGACTGAGTTTTATTTAGAGAAATTTGGTGGAGA
>CAYQVV010000078.1:0-5774 GCA_964421155.1 uncultured Elusimicrobiaceae bacterium | reverse complement strand
ATTATCCGTGAGTTTCTAGAAAAAGAATATAATCGACATAATAAATAAAATGGACATTTTAATAAAATTATGATATAGTTTGTATCACTAAATATGAAAGTGGTACAATGAAAAAATATACTATAAGAAATCTTCAAATATATAAACCTATTGCAAATCACAATAATAGTATAAGAGAATATTCAAAAGAGCACAATGATAGCTTTGATGAAAATTTCTATTTACATTTTACTGTAATATTAAATAAAGATGGTTCATTATGGAAACATGGCTCACTGTATCTACTTTCCAAACTAAAACAATTTAAACAACCAGATCCAAAAACATTAGATGCAATAGCATCTGATTTGGTTGATTTTATGAAATTTTGTAAAGAAGAAGATATAAACTATCTTTCAGCCAAAAAAAGAATATCTAGACCTACATATAGATACAGAAATCATCTTGAGAATAAATTTTCAGATGGATTAATATCTGCAAATATGATTAGAAGAAGAATGGGCTCTGTGGTTGGTTTTTATCAGTGGCTAGTGGATAGTGAGGGTATATATTTTAAATTTCCACTATGGGAAACAAGTATGACAAGCATAACAATTCTTGATAAACATGGATTTAAAAAACAAAAACAAGTGGAAAGAAAAGATGTTTCAAGAGTTTTTCAAACAAAGAATAATTCTATCTCAAGCGATAAGATATCAGATGGAGGAAATCTAAAACCTCTAACAAAGTTAGAGCAGGAAAGTTTATTCAAAGCTTTACAAAAAATAGGCAATACGGAGATGACACTTGCCATGCTGATTGCTGTTACAACAGGTGCAAGAATACAAACTGTGTTTACACTAAGACTAAAACAATTTGAACTAGAGGTAGATTCTGAATCTAAAGAAGTATCAATCGAAGTTGGTTATGGAACACTTGTGGATACAAAATTTGGGAAGAGATATCAAATTAAAATACCATATTGGGTTTATCAAAAAATTAGAATATATCTAAAATCAGACAGATATAAAAAGAGGTTATCTAAAGCAAAACATATATTTGAAAACAAAGAAGACCAATATATATTTTTAACAACAAGAGGTATTCCTTATTACGCTGCAAAAAATGACAAATATCGTATTTTATACAAAGAACCTCCAAATGGAAATTCTGTAAGACAATTTATAGGAACAACACTAAAAGATGCTCTAAAAAAAGAAAATACAGAGCTTGAATTTTCATTTCATGATTTGCGTGCAACATTTGGGATGAATTTATTGGAGCAACTTCTAGAGCTAGTAGATCAAAAGAAAATAAAACTCTCTTATGCTCTCATGTTTATAAAAGATCGAATGAATCACTCGCAACTTACAACAACAGAAAATTATTTAAAATTCAGAGAAACAAGTAAGATAAGAAATTATGTACAAGATGATTTTGAAAAGTATTTAAAAGGACTTTTGAAATGACAATAAACAATTATCAAAAACATAATGTTTTATATCTTTCTCTAGATAGTATCATTTCACTCTATGAGTCAAATAATATGGATTACTCTAAGTTTGGGCTAGTATTGGCATCTAAAACCCCAATATGTGAACTAATGTACGTGCAAAGAAAAAAGAGAAAAGCAAAAAGCTTTTTGTATCTAAATAAAAACAGTTATGATATGGGCAGAAAAAAAGTAATCGATACAATTCTTGACATCCTCTTTAGATTAAAATTCACTGGAAAAAGCCTTATAACAATTAGCGGAGAATACTCAAAGATTAAATATCTAATTGATTGGATAGACGAGAGTAAAATAGCATTTCCACAAACAGTAATTCAAGCCAAAGAACTTTATATTCGCTATACTACTTTTTTGCGACTTCAAATAAAAACCAAAGGTTCTGATGGAAAGTACGAAGTGGGGCTACAACACTCTGCATTGTATTTTCTAGAAAATCTATTTAATGATAGTCATTTTATAGGTGAAGGTGTTCCTAAAATGGAAAGAAGTGGTTTGGCAAAAGAAAATGTATTGCCCAAAGTTGACATATATACAGAGTCCTTACAGTTTTTCTATGATATTTTTACTCAACTATCACAACTTATTTTAAAAAAAGAAGAATTTCCTGCTTTAATTAAAGTTTCCGACAAAGAATATTATATTGCCAATTATGGAACCTCATTTGTGGTTAAAAAAGACAGTAAAGATAATCTATTCGTTGCGTTTGATAGTACTTGCGGACGTATCAAAACATTTGAGGAAATGATAGATATAGATAGACTAAATAGATATGATACCAATGATCAAAAGTGTTTCTACAAAAGAAACCTAAAAACATCTATTTCTAAAATAATAGCTAATTTTAATGAAGCAGACAATAGAAATTTCTCGGAAGCAAGAAGATGGATAGCGAACACTGCAATGCAATCATATTTTATGCTCTTTCTTTTTCAAACAGGAATGAATGACTCTACTGCTGCGGGTTTAAAATGGAACGATGACTACATTATAGAGAAAGATGAGCAAAATTTTAGGACAATTAAATATAGAGCAGGAAACAAGCCTGTTGAGTTTAATATTCAATCTAATTTCATACAGGACTTTAAAAAATTTATAGAGCTTAGAAGCTATGTTTTACAAAAAGAAGAAAATCCTTATCTATTTTTTATGTATAACACTGATAAAAAATGTGTTTCCAATCCAGTTTCACAATTTAAAGGTTCATATAATGGAGTTATCAGAAAATCTTTAGCTAATAAGTTTAATACCAAAGTATCACCGATTACATCCAGAGACCTAAGAAGATTCAAGGGAAACTTTATAGTTGAAAAACATGGTGCTTCTATAGCAGCAAAAAGTCTTCAAAACAACTTGTCAACAACACTAAATAAATATGTAGCAGCACAAAAAGAAAAACCAGAAATTGAGTTGAGTAGTTATTTTGATAAATTAAATTCAACTATTTTGAGCAATTCCAATAAAGACTTAGATACTTCAATTGGAAAATGTTCGTCTTATGGTAATCCGTGCACTATGGAATTGCCTCGCAAGAGCGAAATTGCTGTGGATTGCAAACAGCAAGAAGGGTGTTTATTTTGCAGTAATTATAAAATTCATGCAGACAGAGACGATATTGACAAACTCCATTCTCTACTTTATGTTCTAGAAGAGACAAAATATATTGCAGAAGATATCAATCAGTACAATTTAATATTTATGCCCGTAATCAACAGGGCTCAATCTCTCGTTGCATATTTCAAGGAGAATGTTTCCGAGAAATTAGTAGAGGAATCAAGATGCTCAGTCTTTGATGATGAGTTGCTTCATCCTTACTGGGAACACAAGCTATCACTACTAAATGAATTAGGAGTATTGAAATGAGTGCACTTCTTGATTTTTCAGAAAATCTATCTATATATTTTAAGAAAAGTGAAAATTCAATTGAAAACATTGACTTATCTTCTATAATTCCATTCTATAACGAAGATATATGGGATATGTCCTTGTACTCTACTAGTCCAAAAAACGAATTCAAAAAAATTGATTTTACACTAATCACTGAAGAGAATATAGGGTACGCTAAATTAATTATGGCACTACTCTTAGCATTTTCAAGAAAAGACAATGGTAAGTTATTAGCAATATCCACCTTGATAGGATCTTATTATGCTCAAGTTATTGTATCCATGTCTAAATATGCCTCAGAAAACAAAATAAGTCTTTTGGATATCTTTATAAGTTCAAAACATCTAAAAGATTATATTAAAATAAAAATACAAAGTAATATTTTAGGGCACATTCAAGGACTCCAACAAATAATCAAAATTTTCCATAATATAGGCGAAAATATAACAGGATTTAAAGTTTGTTATGACGAAAAGTTACTAGAAGAAATCAGATTATTTATATCTGCAAGAAAGGTATTGAAAACACAAACCGCTATAATTCCAACCAAACTTCTCAGTAATGCCACTAGTGCCAGATGGGAGCATATTGATAAAATATATCCAAAAATTGATAATTTGTGTGCATATCTAAAGAAACTAATGAACAACAAACAGTTTGGTGTTGCTGACAAAACACAACCCAAGCTATATAAATTTTATCATAAAGACGTAAACGATCATGCTCTTACTGATATATTTGCTAATTATAATATCAAAGGGAGGCTCGACTTTAGAAACTTTATTATAAACATAATAAGTACATCGAAACATTTGATACATACTTACACAGGAATGCGATATTCTGAAGCCTTATCTTTAAAAAGAGATTGTTTGAAATATGACAAACAAAATAAAATTTTTAAAATTAGAGGCTTTACAACAAAGCTACATGGTACTAAATACGAAACCGAGTGGATAACAGATAAAAAAATTCAAAAAGTAATAAAGATTCTTGAATCTATATGTAGTACAGTAAATTTAAAATATAAACAAGAAAATCCTTATCTATTCTTTTCTCAAGATATGATACTTAAAACACCTAGCAGTGAAGCTATATTGAGTGCTGCGGATTATGGAAAAACACCAGAGTTATATATCGAGTCATCAATTCTAACCATAGAGGAAAGCGACTTAGTTCAATTGGAAACTGTATCTCCAGAAACGGATTGGAGAAATAAGGATGGTTTTAAAATTGGCGATGTGTGGAGCTTTAAATCTCATCAATATAGAAGATCTCTAGCGGTCTATTCACTACAAAGCGGATTGGTATCTCTAGGCTCCCTTAAGAGCCAATTAAAACACATTACTAGAGAAATGAGTATGTATTATGCTAACGGCTCAACAAATATAATATTAAATCAATCAATCAATCCAATAGTATCTGAATTTAAAACAGCAAAAAATGAACTAGAAGCATTAAGCTACATTAAAAATGTTTTATTTTCAGATGAAAAGATGTATGGGGCTTACGGGAAACTAGCCGAAAGCACTAAACAAAACAATACTACTGATTATAAAAACTACGTTCTCTTAAACAGACAAGATACTATTAAGAAAATCCAAAAAGGTGCATTTAGATATAAAGAAACTCCGTTAGGCGGATGTACACACTTAGAAGTCTGCAATTCTAAGTTAACAAGAAGTTTAACATCTTGCTTTAGTTGCAAATCTGGTATATTGAAAAATTCAAAAGTTGAAAACACTATTAAAATGCAAGAAAGGTTCATAAGCACTCTCCCTATCGATTCCCCCGAATATAAAACAGAATCAGATGAACTGCAACTTATGAAAGAGCTAAAATCTAAACTAATAAAGGAAAATACATGAGCAAGGCACTAGCAGACTATTTTGAGGCACTTGACAGACTAAAATCAAATAAACCAATCAATATACCAAAAGACTCAAAGATCAACAATGATAATGTTGCTCTTGAAGCTGGTAGAAAAAAAGGATCTATTAAAAAGAGCAGAGAATCATTTTCTTTGCTAATTGAAGCAATAAATAAAGCATCGAAAGATCAGGATATTAAGATAGATAATAGAGATAGCAAAATCCAAAAACAAAAAGAAAAAATAGATGAATTAACAGAACTATATGAAGAATCATTAAATAGAGAGTTGATGTTATTGGAAAGGCTGAATGAGCTAGAAAAAGTCACGACTTTAAGAATGCCATCGAATAATTAAATGGACAATATAGCAATAAGTGTCCATTAATTTTAATATATTGATGGACTTATAAGAAAACAACAAAGCCCTTAAATAAAGGAAACCAAATGTCCATTTTAAAAAAATATCACAAGTAAGTAGTACGAAACTATATAGCAAATCAGGGTTAGCTATTCGATTCATCCCATC
>CAYQVV010000077.1:1646-5903 GCA_964421155.1 uncultured Elusimicrobiaceae bacterium | reverse complement strand
GAAGCATTTAAAGAAAAGTTTAATATTTCAGATGAAGAGATAGAACAAGGTTTGGCTTTTGGTGGAGGGAAAGCTCCAGACGGATTATGTGGAGCAGTTTATGCAGTGAAAATGGCATTAGAAAAAAGTGGGAAGTATGATTTTAATGACTTTGCGTCAAGTTTTTTATTTGATAATGGAGCATTAAGATGTTCAGAATTAAAAAATTTAAAAAAAAATTGCCTTTTATGTGTAGAAGAATCAGCAAAATATTTAGAGAAAATTAAATAAATATTTTTATTGAAGATATAAGGGTACTAAAAATGAATAATTTTGTATGGGCAATAATAGCAAGTTTTATTGTAAGTATAATTTCTTTAATAGGAGCATTTACTTTATTATTAAATGAAAATATTTTGAAAAAAATTCTTATATTTTTAGTTGCTTTGGCAGCAGGGAGTTTGATAGGTGGGAGTTTTTTGCATTTATTACCTGAAGCAATAGAGAAAACATCAAGTATCATTTCTCCATTTTTATATACGGTTGTAGGGTTTACTATTTTCTTTTTTATTGAAAAATATTTATTTTGGAGACATTGTCATAAAGATCATTGTGAAGTACATGCCTTTACATATTTAAATCTTATAGGCGACGGGATACATAATTTTTTAGATGGAATAATAATAGCCGTAAGTTTTTCTACAAATGTGCATTTGGGTATTGTGACTACGATAGCTATTATTTTACACGAAATCCCTCAAGAATTAGGAGATTTTGGAGTTTTGATATATGGTGGAATGAAGCCTGCAAAAGCTTTATTTTTAAATTTTATAAGTGCTATTACAGCAATTGTTGGAACAATTGTAGGTTTTTATTTTAGTTCAATTTTAACTAATTTTAGCTTTATTTTTATGTCTTTGGCAGCAGGTGGATTTATTTATATTGCTGCATGTGATTTGATTCCAGAATTGCATAATCAAAAAAATAAAAAAATATCAGTTGCAAGTATGATCGTTTTTCTTTTAGGAATAGGATTAATGCTTGCATTTAAATTAATTAATGGATAGAAGGAAATAATAATGCCAATAATTTGGAATGTAAGCCCCATTATAACAAAGATAGGATTTTTTGAACTTAGATATTATTCTATGTTTTTTGCATTAGGGCTTTTGTTATCTTATTTTTTATTTGTTTTTGTAAATAATAGAGAAAAAATAAAAAATAATATTTTTTTGCAGAATGAAATAGATGATTTGGCAATAATGATATTTTTAGGAACTGCTTTTGGTGCAAGACTTGGGCATTGTTTGTTTTATGATTTTACTTATTATTCAAAACATATTTTTGAAATATTTTTGCCTTTTGGATTTGATGGGAATGGAAAATTTATTTGGACTGGATATCAAGGATTAGCAAGTCATGGAGGGGCAATTGGTATTTTTGTGGCAATTTTATTGTTTTGCAAAAAATATAAAAAAAATATTCTTACAGTTTTAGATAAAATTTGTTTGGCAGTGCCTATCGCCAGCGGATTTATAAGACTTGGAAATTTAATGAATTCAGAAATAATTGGTAAGCCAACAGGTTCAAATTTTGGATTTATTTTTAAAATGGTTGATAATATTCCTAGACATCCGACACAAATTTATGAATCTTTTGGATATTTTTTTATATTTTTAGTTTTGTTAAAAGTATATAAAAATGAAAAAATTTTAGAAATAAAAGGTAAATTTTTTGGATTGTTTTTGTTTTTAGTTTTTTGTTTTAGATTTTTTATTGAATTTTTTAAAGAAAATCAATCAGCTTTTGAAAATGGGTTGTTTATAAATATGGGACAGATATTGAGTCTCCCTTTTATTTTTGTAGGAATTTATTTATTTTTTAGAAAGGATAAAAAATGAAAATAACGCTTTTGGCAGAAGGGCATACAAAATTAGATAGATTTTTTAATAATTGGGGAATTTCTTTTTTGATAGGAGAAGATTTTTTGTTTGATACTTTTGGAAAGTCTAGTCTGCTTATGAAAAATATAAAAAAAATAGGGATAGATATACAAAAAATAAAACATATTTTTATATCTCATGAACATTGGGATCATACAAATGGATTATGGGAAATTTTGAAACAAAATAAAAATGTTGTAGTTTATATTTGCACGAAAACTCCTCAAAAAATTAAAGAAAAAATAAACTTTTTTGGAGTAAAAATTCAAGAAATAGAAAAACAGATTGAAATAAAAAAAAATATTTTTTCAACAGGAGAAGTGCCATCAAATTATGATTCAATTTATGAGCAGGCAGTTTGTATAAAGACAGAAAAAGGGTTGAATTTTGTAACAGGGTGTGCTCATCCAGGATTAGTTGTTTTTATAAAAAATATGAAAGAAATGTTTCCAAATGAAAAAATATATTCAGTAATAGGTGGATTTCATTTAAAAGATTCAAACATTAATGAAATAGAAAAAGTCATAAATGATTTAAAATATTTTGAAATAGATAATTTTATTCCGCTTCATTGCACTGGGAAAAAAGCAACAAAATTGTTTCAAAAAAATTTTAAGTGTGAAAAATTTGTAGATAATAAATTTGAAATATAAATGTTTTTTTTCTGTTATTCCGTCAGTGATTATTTATGTCCTGTTCAAAGTAAATGCGGAATCTAGAATTTTGTGGCATTGACAATAACGAATACTTAAAAAAAATTTTTACAAATTTATTTTTAAACTCCATTTTATAGCTTCTGAAAAGGATTTTTCATTTGCAATACCTTTCCCAGCAATATCAAAAGCTGTGCCGTGTCCCGGCGAAACTCTAATAAAAGGCAATCCAAAAGAGATGTTTACACAACCATAATAATCCATAGCTTTTAATGGAAAAATTCCTTGATCGTGATAAGCTGATATTATTAAATCAATTTTTTTATCAGTCATTTTTTGAAATAAAGAATCTCCAGAAACAGGACCAGTAAATTTTATATTTTTATATTTTTCTAAATTTAAAATTGGGATGATGATATTTTGTTCTTCTTTGCCAGAATATCCATTTTCTCCTGCATGAGGATTTAATCCACAAACTCCAATATTTGGATTGTTTTTTTTCAGTTGTTTCAGAAAATCAATTCCGATATCTATTGCGTCCTCTAATGCATTTTTTGTAAAATATTTTGACATTGTAGAGATTGGAATATGCCTTGTTGCCAAGATTACTATTGCTTTTGAATTTGCGAAAATCATTGCAAATTTTTTTGTATTTGTTAATCCTGCGAGTGCTTCAGTATGAGCTTGATATTGGATATTTGCAAGTTCCCAGTGTTTTTTTGAAATCGGAGCAGTAATGAGTCTTTTATATCCATTTTTTATGAACTCTGGATTTTGTAAAATTTCAACAGCTTTTTGCAAATATAAATACGAATATTTTCCAGTTATTTCGTCAGGTTTTCCGAATCGAAAATCATAATTTTGTTCAAATTTTATATTCACAACATTTATTACATTTTTATCACAAATTATATTAGAGTGATTTTCATTTAATTCATTAAATAAAATATCATTTTTGAAAATATTATTTTCATTTTTTTTATCGCAAATTTTTAAAGTTTTTTTTAAAACTTCAATATTCCCAATTAAAATCGGTAAAAATTTTTTTTGTTTTGATTCATTTTTTAAAATTTCATTTTTTAATATAGATTTTAAGGCAATTTCTGGACCAATTCCTGAAACATCGCCAATTGTTATTAATATTTTATTTGTTTTATACATAAAAGTTCTCTTTTTTAAGTTTTAAATATTTAAATGATTTTCGTTATATAAATGTTTTTGAAATCCTATAAAAATATTTTTTATATTTTCAAGATTTCCTAATTCTTTTTTAGCATCTAATAAGCTATGATATTGTATTTCTAATAAATTTGGAAGTTTTTCTTGATCTAATTCTTCAAACCCATCTTTTATATAATTTTTTAAAACAAATTCCAAAAATTTTTTTTGCTTTTCATTTAATGTTTGAAATATATAATTTTTTGTTTTTTCTACTCTATCTTTTCGTGAAATCGGCTTAACTTTAAAAGATGAGTTTATATATTCTAAAACATCAAAAATATCACTGTTTTGTGCATTGATTAGATTTTGTAATTTTTTAAGATTTTCTATGTCATAACCAGCTTCTTTTAATGTATTCAATAAAACTTTTCTTGTGGTTGGTTTAGCCCAGATTTGTCTTAGTTCTAATTCATTTTTTAAAATTTTTGGAAGGTCGCCATAAAAATTTTCTAAAAATTGTT
>CAYQVV010000077.1:0-1546 GCA_964421155.1 uncultured Elusimicrobiaceae bacterium | reverse complement strand
AATTGTAGGAATATTTTTTTCATTGTCTTGAAAATCTTTTAAAAATTGCTCTCCTAGATTTCCATCATCTGCAGTAACTCTAACACAATAATCTACAGAGCTACTTTTTTTTATTTGACTTATTAAGTCTCTGACTAATAATGCATGTCCTTGATTAGCACAAAAAACAATAGTTTTTTCTTTTTGGTTTATTTCATTCATAAAAGTTTTAACTCTATTCAATTCTCGTTCTTTTATTTCTATTATTTTATTAAAATCTTTTTCTTCATAAATTTTATTGTTTTCTACTTCTCCCTCCAAGACTTCATCTTCTGGAGAATAAATATATTCGTCAATAGAACTTTTTATTTTTCTAATTTTGAAAGGTGTTAAAAATCCGTCCTCAATACCTTCTTTTAATGAATATACAAAAACAGGTTCTCCAAAATATTTATAAGTGTCAATGTTTTGATCTCGTTTTGGTGTAGCTGTCAAACCAAGTTGAACAGCTGGGGCAAAGTATTCCAAAATGTCTCGCCAAGAACTTTCGTCATTTGCTCCACCTCTGTGGCATTCGTCTATTATTATAAAATCAAAAAAATCTTTAGGATATTCTCCAAAATAAGGGCTATTATTTGGACCACTCATAAAAGTTTGAAATATTGTAAAAAATATATTGCCGTTTGTCGGGATTTTGCCTTTTTTTCTAATTTCGTTTGTTGTTATTCTAATTTTTGAGTCTTCTTGAAACACAGAAAATTCATTGAATGCTTGATTTGCTAAAAAATTTCTGTCTGTTAAAAATAAAATTCTAGGTTTTCTAGCTTCATCTTTTTGCAAAGTCCATTTAGCTTGAAATAATTTCCATGATATTTGAGAAGCAATGTTTGTTTTTCCTGTCCCAGTAGCCAAAGTTAGCAAAATTCTAGTTTTTCCATTTGCAATAGCATCTAAAACTTTATTGACTGCTATTTCTTGATAAAATCTATTTTGATATTTTCCATCATAACTTATTTCATTAAATTTATTTACCCATAAATTTTTTTTGATTTCTATTTTTTCCCAAAGTTCTTGAGGGGTTGGAAATCTATCTATAAAATTTTCTTTGCCAGTTTCCATACATATTTGATAAATCTGTTTTCCATTCGTAGAAAATGCAATGCCTATATTCAGTTTTTTTGCATAATTTTTGGCTTGCATAACTCCTTCTGTTGCTTGGAGTTCATCACTTTTTGCTTCAATGACTGCTAATTTTCTAGAGTTGTATTCCAAAACATAATCGGCTTTGAGAGGAGCTAATCTATAATTTCCAGACTGGATTCTGCCTAAATTTATTTTGAATTGTTTGTGTATTTTTGAGCCTGCAATAATTCCCCATCCGCTGTTTTTTAGTTTTGGCTCAATAAGTTCAAATTCCGTCTGAGCTTCGTTCATTTATAATTTTCTCCTAATTTTTTCATTTAAATCAAATAACCGTCAAATAAAAATCAATATAAAAAATCACATAAAAAATAATTAAAAAATACTTTTCTCGTCTATTTTATTTTTTCTAATCACATAACCATCA
>CAYQVV010000076.1:0-5993 GCA_964421155.1 uncultured Elusimicrobiaceae bacterium | reverse complement strand
TTAAATGAAAGATATGCTATTGTTTTACAATCACTAAGAGATAATAGTGCAGCAATTGAGCAAATGACAGCTGAATTACTTGATATTGAAGTAATTACAGGGGAAAGAGTAAGAGAAATCATAAAAGAAAATGGTGGAAAAGTGTTTATTGAAGAAGATTTACACTCTGAAGCTATTATTGAAGATAAAAAAAATATTACTGAATAAAAAAACTATATATGTTAGATAATTTTTTATCTAACATATCCTTCTTAAATTCTTATTATTTATGTTTTTTAGTTATAATGTTGTTTAAGTTTATTAATATAAATATGATAATATAAGGTACGTAAATGAACCAAAAACAAGACTTCTTTTATTATTTAAAGAAAATAAATCTTTTATATGTTGAAGATGATGATAGTACAAGAGAAGAATTAGAATTTTTTTTACAAAAAAAAGTTAATAAGTTAATTGTTGCTAAAAATGGGCAAGAGGGACTTGAACTTTTTGAAAAACATAATCCAGATTTAATAATAACAGATATTCAAATGCCAATTCTTAATGGCATAAAAATGATAAAAGAGATAAAAGAAAAAAATCCAAATATTCCAGTTGTTATAATCACGGCATTTAATGACACAGATTATTTATTTGAAGCTATTAAACTAAATGTTACAAATTATCTTACTAAACCACTAAACTTATATAATTTAAGTGATACTCTTATAAAAATATCAAAAAATATAAACTTAGAAAATGAAAATAGGGAAATTTATAATACTTTAAAACAATATAAAGATATTGTAGATGAAAGATCTATTATTTCAAAAGCCACAAAAGATGGAGTTATTACATATGTGAATGAACCATTTGAAAAGATTTCTGGATATAAAAAAGAAGAAGTAATTGGGAAATACCATAATATAATAAGTCATCCAGCTATGGATAAAAAAATATTTGAAGAAATGTGGAATCAAATAAAAATAAAAAAACAATCTTGGCAAGGTCGTATAAAAAATATTTCAAAAGATGGAAAAACTTATTTTGTTGATTCAATAATAAAGCCGATTTTAGATTTAGATGGAAATATTTTAGAATTTATCTCTTTAGCAAATGATATTACAGATTTAGAATCAACAAAAGAGTACTTTAAAGAACAAACACAAAAAAGTGCATACAGTTTAAGTGAATCAATAAGAATAGTAAATGCTTATAAAGAAGCAATAAATGAAAGTAATATAATTTTAAGAATAGATTTAAATAGAAATATAATTTATGCAAATGATGCTTTTTACAAAATTAGTGGTTATACAAAAGAAGAACTAATAGGAAAACCATATTCTATTTTAAAACATTATAATTTAAGTGAAAATGAAGCATCTGAAAAAATAAATGAAATATTTTCCAAAAATATTTGGAAAGGAAAAATATCAAATTATAAAAAGAATGGTGAAATTTTCCATTGCAATGTTACTATGTATCCTTTGAAAAATGAAAAAGATGAAGTTATAGAATTTATGGGTATTAGACATGATATTACAGAAATTGAAAATTTACACGATGAATTAGAAGAGACACAAAAAGAAATTGTTTATAAACTTGGTGAAATTGGAGAAACAAGAAGTTTAGAAACAGGTTATCATGTAAAGAGAGTTGCTGAATATTCTAAATTATTTGCAGAAAAACTAAATTTAGATAAGAATGAAATAAAAATGTTGTTTATGGCATCTCCAATGCACGACATAGGAAAAGTTGGTATTCCTGATAGTATTTTAAATAAACCTGGAAAATTAACTCAAGAAGAATGGGAAATTATGAAAACTCATGCCCAAATAGGTTATGAAATTCTAAAAAGTTCAAAAAGGGATATTTTAAAATCAGCCGCAATTGTTTCTTATACTCATCATGAAAAATGGGATGGTTCAGGATATCCAAGAGGATTAAAAGGAGAAGATATTCATATTTTTGGTAGAATTACTGCAATAGCAGATGTTTTTGATGCTTTAGGAAGTGATAGATGTTATAAAAAAGCTTGGCCTTTAGATAAAATTCTAGAACTTTTTAATAGAGAAAAAGGAAAACATTTTGATCCAAATTTAATAGATATTTTTATAAATAATTTAGACGAATTTTTAATAATAAGAGATAAGTACAAGGAAATTGATGAAGAAAATTAATGTGGATTTATTCAAAGATGTAAAATTACTTTATGTAGAAGATGATTTAATGACTCAAGAAGAGGTTTCATATTTTTTAAAAAAATATGTAAATGAGTTGTATGTTGCAAAAAATGGAGAAGAGGGTTTAGAACTTTTTTTAAATAATAAGATTGATATGATAATAACAGATATTCAAATGCCAAAAATGAATGGTTTAGAAATGTCAAGAAGAATTTTAGAAATAAATCCAAATATGCCAATTGCAATTACAACAGCGTACAGTGATGCAGATTATTTAATCAAGGCAATTGAACTAGGAATAGATAAATATATTTTAAAACCTTTACATTTAGCAGAATTATTAGCTGTTATTCAAAAAGGACTAAATTTAGAGAATGAAACAAATAAATATTATGAAGAGTATATAAAATTTATTATTGATTCAAACCCAACATTTTTGTTTGTTCTAAACTCTGAAAGAATAGAATTTGTGAATAAAACTTTATTAAATCTTTTAGGTAAGGAAGATATAAAATCATTTTCAAAACAACTTGAAACTTGTAAGGATTTATTTCAATTTGAAAATATAAATACAGATAAAAATTGTATTGAATATATAATTGAAAATCCAAATCAAGAATATGTTGTTTCATTACGAAATGGTGAATGTGAAACATTTTCAAATAGAAAATTTTTAGTGCATTATAAATATTTTGAAAATATGAATAAAAGTGTTTTTGTTTTTAATGAGCATAACGATTATAAATTAAATAAGATTAATAATATAGCAATAGAAATTATAAATAATAATGAAACTGATTTGAATCCTAATGTTCTAAATAGTTTGTATGACATAGTAAATTTAACAAAAAAAGAGAGAATATGAAAAATTTAAGTATAAGAATAAAATTAATCATAATTTTTATTTTAATTAAAATTCTTCCTTTAGTATTTATTGCATATATCTCTTATGAAGGTGTATTAAAGTTAGAAATATATTTAAATAAAAGTACAGAATTTTTATTTAATCAAAGTAAAGAAATTATAATAAATACAGCTAATGCTTCAATTGAAGATAGTATAAAAAATTTAGATAAAAAATCTCAAGATTCTTTAGAAAAATTATCTTATCAAATAGCAAATAATGTTGCAGATTTTTTATATGAAAGGGATAAAGATATATTATTTTTATCAAAAATTGATTTAAATGAAGAAACACTAAAATATTTTTATAATTCAAAAAATAAAAAAATAACTCTTCATGATGAATATTTTTATGATGATGTAACAAACACTTATAAAACTAAAGAAGAGTTAACAAAAATTCAAAGAGATAAAAAAACAGCAAATCTTAAAGATAATGAAAAAGAATTTAATTTCACTGACCCCACATTATTTAAGACAAAAGATATTCCGATTTATAAAGAAGTTGTTTATTTTGATTTAAATGGAAATGAAAAATATAAAGTTTCAAAATTAAATCAAGAAAAATTAGATGTATCTGATAAAAAAAATACATATGTAAAAGCTGAAGGTTATTTTGAAGATATAAAAAATTTAAAAGAAAATGAGATTTATGTTTCCGATGTTATAGGTGAATATGTTGGTACAAAAGTAATTGGAACTTTCACAAAAGAGAAAGCTTCGAAAGCTGGTATTGCATTTGAACCTCAGAATTATGGATATGCAGGAATTGAAAATCCTTTGGGAAAACGATTTGAAGGTATAGTTAGATTTATAACACCTGTATATAAAAATAAAGAAAAAGTAGGTTATGTGTCTCTTGCTTTAGACCACAGACATATCCAAGAATTTACAAATACAATTGACCCAACAAAAGAAACACTAAAACAAAATATTACAGATGCAACTTTAGGAAATTATGCTTTTATGTGGGATTATGAAGGTAAAAGTATAGTGCATCCAAGGGATTATTCAATAGTTGGTTATGATAAAAAAACAGGTGAAAGAGTAATGCCTTGGCTTAGTGCTGATATTGCTGAAAAGTTCTATTCATCAAATAAAGATATAAACCAATTTTTAAAAGAATATCCAACTTTTGAAGAACAAAGTTTAAGTAAAAAGCCAAATCTAAAACAGTTGAAAGAAAATGGAAATGTTGGACTTGATTGTAGATATTTAAATTTTGCTCCACAATGTGAGGGATGGATGCAACTTACACAAAATGGTGGTTATGGCTCATTTATCATCAATTGGAGTAATGTATGGAAATTAACAACAGCAGCAGCAATTCCTTATTACACTGGTAAATATGCAAATTCAAAAAGAGGCTTTGGTTTTGTTGCAATTGGAGCTAGTGTTGATGATTTTCATGCAGCAGCAAATAAAACAAAAGAAGATGTAACAAAAATTTTAAAAGATCAAACTGATAATATGTCAGTTATTGTAAATGAAAACAAATATGAAATAGAAGATTTTATTAAAGTATTAATTAATGAAATAACAGTTATTACTTTTACAATGATTGTTTTAGTTATTTTGATTGCTTTATTAATGTCTAGCTATTTAAGTAAAAAAATAGAAAATATTTTAATTGGAACGAAAAAATTTGCAGATAATGATTTAGATTATAGAATTAAAGTAACTTCAAATGATGAGATAGGACAACTTGAAAATTCGTTTAATGAAATGGCGGAAAAAATTTCCACTTTAATCAAAGATGAGAAAAATTTAAATAATATTTTAGAACAAAAAGTAATAGTTGAAACTTCAAAACAAAAAGAACAAGAACAAATTTTAATTCAACAAACAAGATTAGCTGCTATGGGAGAGATGATAGGAAATATCGCTCATCAGTGGAGACAACCTTTAAATGCTTTAGGTTTGGTTCTTCAAAATCTTAAATTTTCTTATGAAATAGGAGAATTGGATGATGAGCTTATGAATAAATCAATCACTAAGGCAGATACTTTAACTAAAAATATGTCTAAAACAATTGATGATTTTAGGAATTTCTTTAAACCAAATAAAGAAAAAGAGACTTTTAAAATTAATGAAAGTGTAACAAAAGCTATTGATTTGGTTGAATCAACTTTAGAACATTATAATATTACTTTAGAAAAAAGTTTTAATGATACAGAAACACAATTTCATGGATTTCCAAATGAGTTTTCTCAAGTTGTGTTAAATATTATTACGAATGCAAAAGATGCTTTAATAGATAATGATATAAAAGAACCAAAAATTATTATCCAAACACAAATTGAAAATGAATATATTTGTGTATCTATTGAAGATAACGCTTTAGGAATAAAAGAAGAAGTTATAAATAAAATTTTTGAGCCATACTTTACCACGAAAGATGAAGGTAAAGGAACCGGTATTGGTCTTTACATGTCTAAAATTATTATTGAAAATAATATGAATGGAAAAATAGAGGTTGAAAATAGCAGTGAAGGTGCGAAATTTATTATTAAACTACCTTTAACAAATCAATAAAAATAAAGGGAAGTATAATTTTATATATTTTCCTTTAAAATCTATTGACAAATAGTAATTTATTAATTATACTTGAAAAACTAAAATACAACAAAGGAGAGATATATGAAAATATTTGATTTTTATAAAAACCATTTCATCAAAAGTGTAAACTCTCTTCTACTTCTTCATTTTTCACTCTAAAAAACACAATTATTATTACGTTTAGTAATATTCGATAAAGCCCCAGTTTTTCTTTTTTTAAATAAAAAAGGATATAATATATTACATTTTAAAAGGTTAATACAATGGATAAAAATAAAATTATAGTATTTGATACAACATTAAGAGATGGTGAACAAAGCCCTGGTTGTTCTATGAACACAGAAGAGAAATTAAGAGTTGCTTTACAGT
>CAYQVV010000075.1:2738-6161 GCA_964421155.1 uncultured Elusimicrobiaceae bacterium | reverse complement strand
CTTTTTTTTCAAAAAGAATTTTGGCAATATCAAAACAACAAAATATCACTCAATAAAATTATAATAGTAGCTTTTTTATATACTATACTTGTTTATAAAATTTTTAATAATAAACTCTTTGTAAAAAAAGTCCATTTCCAGATACTACTTTAATATTATTCTTTTTAACGCCTAATTTTAAATTCTCTAAAACCTCTTCTTTAGTCAAACTATTCAATCCAACTTGAATTATAGCTCCGACAATAAACCTTATCATCTTATGCAAAAATCTATCACCTTTTATGATAATATATAAATTTCTATTATCTTTAAAACTTCTTAAAGAAACATATTTAAGATTACAAATTTTATTTTTATTTTCAGTATTTAAACTAAATCCAACAAAATTATGTTCGCCTTCAAACTTTTTAATAAAATCTTTTAATTCAATAATTTTTTTATGGCTAATTTTATTTCCAATCGGATATGAAAATTCATCAAAAACAGATTTTTCAGATTCTTTTCCATTAAAAATTTTATAAATATAAACCTTTCCTTTTGAATTATATCTAGCATGAAAAAAATCTTTTGTATTAATATTTTCTATTTCAACAAAATCTGAATCTATTTTTTCTAAATATTCTAAAGATTTAATTTTTATTTTTCTTGTGATACTTAAAACAGTTGCATTTATTGCTTTTTTAAGATTATTTTCTGGAATAAAAAAAGGAGCAAAAAAATTTGCACAAAATCTTTTTGCATTAACATTAGAATCTGTTCTAGATGATCCATTCAATCTTATATTTTGATTCTTATAAATATTTTTTAATACATCTTCTAAAATCTTTTGAATAGATTTATTTTCTTTTGGATTATTATTTTGAACCTGCCATCCAGAAAAACCAGAACCATTAAATTCAATAATCAGTTTAACATTATAAATCATATTTATTCTGTCATACTCACAATAACAATCTTTTTCAAATTCTTTACATATTTATATTTATCTTTTTCTTCAGGAGATAGAGATATTGAAACTAAATCTTTTTTTACAAAATTATTTTTAGTTTTATAATCTATTTCTAAATTATAATTCTGATCTCTATCAAAAGGAATTCTTGCCATTTTTACTTTATCTGGCAAAACTCTCCAACTTCTCTTATCTGCATCTTCAGTCAAGCTAGAAGCTGTTTTCAAGCCAGCTTGTAAAACTGAAGAAACTAATGAATTTCCAACATTTTTTTCTATTTGTTGATTTGCTGCTCTAACTAAAGTAAATTTTATAGCTGCTCTAGCTAATGTCTTTGCATAAATTTCTGCTTTTCTATCATCAAAATTTTGTAAGACTATACTTCCCAAATTCGTGACATCATTTGTTAAATAACTTTTATTATTCAAATTTACTTCGCTAGAATCTATATTATAAACACTTTTTACATATGAAGGAAATGCAATTGTTATCTGATCGTCTGATGCAATAGCATTAACTGTTTTAAATGCTGTCTCAACATTTGCATCTTCTTGGCTATCAGCTCTATACAAATTCACATTAGCCCAAGCATCCCAAAAAGCAACCTGTAATGTATTACTAATTCTATAAGGAACTAGTCCATTATAATGTAAAATTATCAACTCATCTGATTTATTTTCTTTATAATTTTTAGCTAAAGTTGGATATTTACCATTTATCTCTGGTATTATATCTGAATACCCTATTTTTTTTGCCATATCTACAACACTATTAAACAATTCTTGTGGTGGAGAAAATTTAAAATACTTAGAGTCATATAAATCCAATGCACCTCTATATGAAATAAATGCATCATTATATTCTCCAGACATTTCAAAAATCAAACCTGTCAAATATTGAACAAAAGCATCATTTTTATAAATCTTTTTTGATGCATAATTATTTCCTAATGTTTTTAAATAATGCAAGCTAGCTCTGGCTTCTACACTAGCACCTTCTAAATCATTCAACATCAAATAATTCAAAGCCTTAAAAATATAAAGCATAGAAATTTCAAAATTTTCTCCACAATATGGCAAAACTTTATCGTTGATTGCTAGAGAAGAAATGTTATTGGTTATACTTTTTGTATAATTATCATCATAGAATCTTTTTGCCAATGTAAAATATTTATTTGATTCTTCATATTCTCCTGCTAAATGCAAAAAATATGCCTTATCTAAATAATATAAAAGTACACTTTTCGTTCCATAAACTTTCTTTTTGTTAGATTCTATATAAGAATCTATTTTTTTGTAATTCTTTTGTATTGAATAATTATTTATTTCAACATAATAATTTTTTAAATTAGCACTACATCCAAACATAAAAACAGAAAAAATCAAAATAATAAAAAATTTTATCAATTTCATTTTAAAAAATCCTTTAATAATTTTCATAAAATCTAACATCCAAATAATTAAAAACTTTTAACTAAATCATCTATTGCTTTTATAGTTTTCAAAAACTCTTCTAACTTATCCAAAGGATAAATAGTTGTTTTATCTGACGGTGATATATCCGGATCTGGATGCACTTCCATAAAAATCCCAGCGATCCCAAGAGCTATTGCAGCTTTAGCAATAGAAAGAGTATATTCTCTCTCTCCTCCTGTAAAAATCCCTTCTCCTCCAGGAAGTTGCATGCTATGAGTTGCATCAAAAATAACTGGGTATCCAGTTTTTTTCATTTTTTCAATACCTTTCATATCCACAACTAAATTGTTATAACCAAAACTTGTTCCTCTTTCTGTTAAAAAAATTTTATTATTATTTTGGCTTTCTATTTTTTTGACAATATTTTTCATATCATCTGGAGCTAAAAATTGTCCTTTTTTAACATTAACGATCTTCCCAGTCTTTGCTGCTTCTATTACTATATCAGTCTGCCTGCATAAAAATGCTGGAATCTGAATAATATCTACAACATCTTTAACTGCTATCACATCTTCAACTGAATGAACATCTGTAGTTATTGGGACTTTAAATTTTTCTCGAATATATGTCAAAATTTCTAATCCTTTATTTATGCCAAGACCTCTAAAAGAATCCATACTACTTCTATTTGCTTTGTCAAATGATGCTTTAAAAACATATCCTATTCCATATTTATCACAAAGAGTTTTACAAGTCAAAGCTATTAATTCTGCTTCATCTTTCCCTTCCAAAACACAAGGCCCTGAAATTAATAAAAAAGGTTTGGCATTTGAAACTTCAATATCTTTAACCTTTTCATTATTTAAATTCAAAAAAACTGATTTATACATTTTTTTCCTGCTCAATATTATTTAATAATTCTTTCATCTTTTCAAAAACCATATCTACTGATAACTTTTCCATACATTCCTGTGTTGATTTAGGACATTTATTATGCTCACATCCTAAACAATCTACTCCTTCAGCAAAAATAGCTAAATGTTTTTTAGAATTTGGAGG
>CAYQVV010000075.1:0-2638 GCA_964421155.1 uncultured Elusimicrobiaceae bacterium | reverse complement strand
TCTGAAATAAATCTATTTGATATTTCTTGATATCTTTCAAAAATCCAATTTTTTATCAATGTCCTATATCTAACATTTGGCACTACCAAACCTATAACTTTATCTGTACCATTCCATCCAGCATCAAAAAGCATGTTTTTCTTATTATCAATTAATTCTTTTTCTAAATACATACTTGTCTTTCTAAAACCATTTTCTATACCTAAATCTTTTAATAAATCCATTTTAAAATCAACTGCATATTTAATTTCTACTGGTCTTTTCATAGCTTTTTTATACAAATGTTTTCGAAAACGAAAATCAAAAGAATAAGTATTTTTTGCTCCACTAAAAAAACTAACCCAAGCACTAGTTGGATTACCAAAAAAATCAAAAATATAATCATATTTTTGTTTACGAATTTTGAATATAATAGATAAAAAATTATTTTCTCCATTCCATTTTTCTTTTTTATCTAATCCATAAATATTAGTAAGATATGGATTTCCTATCAATAACTCTTTAAACTGTTTTTCTACCAAAAAATCTACTTGTACCTTTTCTCCCTTGTCAACAAAATGCTTATATAAAACATCTATGACTGGTGTTGTCAAAAGTATATCTCCCAATCTTCTATGTTGAATAATTAAAATCTTTTTCATAACTTCCCTTAAATTTATATTTTTTTATTTTTACCAATCTTTTTCCATGCTATAAACTCTAGCATTTTTAGTTTTTTTCTCATTTTCCTTTTGTCTTTGATTTTCTTTTGACAAAACATCTATTATTTTTTCAGCCTCTTCTTTTGTCATTGAAGACTTATCCCTATTATTCTCACTTGAAGATTTTTCATCTTCAGATTTTTTTCTATCTTCTTGTTTATTTCCATTTCCATTTTTATCTTCTTCTTTTTTATCATCATTTTTATTTTTTTCTTTTTCAGTTTCTGAACTATTTTTTTGCTCTTTTTGTTTATCATTAATTTCTTTATTTTTAGAAACAGCTGATTTATTCTTTTCAGAATCTTTCTTATCTTTGGTGTCGCCATCTTTCTCTTGTTGTCCATATTTCTGTTTTTCTTTCTGATCATTTTTTTCGGAATCTTTATTTTGTTGTTTATTGTTTTTTCCTTCTTTCATCTGATCCTTTAAAAGTTTCTGCACAAACTCATAGTTATACCTGGCTTCATTATCATTTGGATTTAACTCTAATGCTTTTTTAAAATATTCTAAAGCCTTTTCAAAATCTCCCTTCAATGTAAATGTATTTCCCATATTATAATAAGTTTTTGCTTGTAAATCTAGATTTTGAGAATTTAATGCTTTTTCATAGTTTGATATAGCATCATCAAATTTTTTATTTTTATAAGCAATATTTCCCATATTATAATTCATTTTATAATTATTTATACTTTTATTCTTATCTGACTTATTAATCATTTTTTGATAAAAATTTCTTGCAGATTCATATTGACCTTTTTTGTATGCAATATTACCTAAAATAATATTATAATAATTTTTAAAATAAACAAAAAGTATTATTAAAAAAAATATTATTATAATTCCCAAAAACAAATATAACATAAATTTTTTATTATTAATTTTTTCAAAAAAATTTTTTTTACTCATTTTTCACTTCTTTTAAAAATAAGTCTATTATAAAAATAATCATTGCTATCAATACAAAATAATAAAATCTATGCTCATATTGCTGAGACATTTTTGAAGATAGCGATTTTTTTTCATAAGAATCTAAATCTTTAACAATTTCATCAGTATCCAAAATTCCTGTCTTTGAATAATAATATTTTCCATCTGTAATTTTTGAAATATTTTTTAACAAATCTTCATCTAACTTAGAAGTAACTGTATTTCCGAAAGAATCTTTTTTATAATCTATCAATTTTCCAGATTTATCTCTAATAGGAATTATTTCTCCAGATTTGTTTCCTATTCCTATTGTAAATATTTTTATTCCTTGCCTATTTGCTTCTTGAGCCAACTTTAAAACATTTCCACTATGATCTTCTCCGTCAGTCAAAATCAATAATATTTTATATGCTCTTTCTTTTTTATCAAAAGTATTTAATGCTAAATTTATAACCTTTGAAATATCTGTCCCTTGTTCCGGAACTGTTCCAACTTCTATAAAATCTAAAAAAAGCTTTACTGCATTAAAATCCAATGTCAAAGGACATTGTAATATACTTTCTCCTGCAAAAGCAATTATTCCTATTTTATTAGATGATAAAGCTGAAACCAGTTTTGATAACTCTAATTTTGCAATAGACATTCTGTTAGGCTTTATATCTTCTGCCAACATACTATTAGATGTATCTATTGCTATAATAATATCCAATCCTTTTCTTTTTATCTCAACATTTTTTTTCCCAAATCTAGGACCAGCTAATGCTATTATAATAAAAAATATCGCTAATAATTTCAAAAACAACTTCAAATGTTGCCTCATAAAAAAATCATTGGGCAACAATTCTTTCAAAATATTAAAATTTGCAAACTGTTTCAATCTTTTTTTCTTTATATGAAATCCAATTATAGAAAAAATCAATAAAATTGGAATTATCACAAAAAAAATTAAAAATGCTTTATTATCTAACGGCATAATAAATCCTATTTTATAAAAAATTTAAAACTTAAAA
>CAYQVV010000074.1:4962-6164 GCA_964421155.1 uncultured Elusimicrobiaceae bacterium | reverse complement strand
TTTTTTATAAAAATATAATAATTTTGAAAATGACTTGCAAAATCAAAAGGTTTTTATTATGGAAAAACAAATATTCAATCAATATATAAAAGAAAAAAATCTTAAACATAGCGATCAGAGAGAAAATATTTTAGATGTTTTTTTATCAATTGAAAAACATTTAACTACTGAAGAATTATATCAAGAGGTAAAAAAAATATATCCAAAAATAAGTTTCACAACTGTATATAGAACTATGAAACTTTTAAAAGAATGTGGATTATGTAGAGAACTATGTTTTGACGATGGGATAAGCAGATACGAACATTCATATAATCATAAACACCATGATCATTTAATATGTACAAAATGTGGCAAATGTATTGAAATATTTGAATCAAAAATAGAAAATTTACAAAATGAAATATTTAAAAAAAATAATTTTTTACCAGAAGGTCATAAAATGGAGCTTTATGGAGTTTGTCCAGACTGCCAAAATAAAAAATAATATATAAATTAATTTAAAAATTTGGCTTAATTTTTTTTTGAACCAAATATGAAAATGAATTTCAAATTCATATATAAAATTTAAAAATAAAAAATAAATATATAAGGAGAAAAAAAATGAATCTTTCAGTAAAAAAATCTTTTTTAATTATTTCAGGAATCTTTTTATTAAATGGGGTTGTTTTTGCAGGACATCCATTAACAACAGATGATGCAGGAATTGTAGAAAAAGACAAATCGGAATTAGAAATCAGCTATGATATAAATAGAATAAAAACAGATGGCGAAAAAATTAGAGAAAGGAATGCAGGACTTTCATTTACACACGGAATTTCAGATAAAATGAACATCGGAATATCTATTCCATATCAAGTAGAACCAGATACTAGAGAAGAAGTAGGAAATGCTGAAATAACTTTTAAATTTTCATTAATTCCAGATAAATTAGCTGTTAGTATGAGCAATAAGTTAAGCTCATCAGACTATTTTGTAAATTTAATTTCATCTCAAAAATTTTATAGTTTTTTAATGCATTTTAATGCTGGATTTCAAAAAACTGAAGAAGAAGGTTTTTCTGGAGGATATGGAGTATATAATTTTGCATTAGAACATCCTATTATTGAAAAATTAAACTGGGTCGCAGAAATAAACTATACGGATTATGGTTTTAGAACCTGGCTTTCTGGTTTTCAATATGAGATAGAAAATTATTTTAC
>CAYQVV010000074.1:0-4862 GCA_964421155.1 uncultured Elusimicrobiaceae bacterium | reverse complement strand
GGAACTGAATTTGAAATTGTAAAATTAGCACCATTAGGAGATCCAATAGATATAAAAATAAAAGGATATCATTTATCTATTAGAAAAGAAGAGGCAAAACAAATAATAGTAGAGGTTGATATAAAATGACATTATTAACAAATATAAAATCAGGAAAAACTGTAGAACTTATATCCATAGAAGGTGGTTTTTGTATGGAAAAAAGGCTTTCAGAATTAGGATTATTACCCGGAGAAAAAATCAATATTTTAAGCAATTTTGGGGTAGGACATATTATGATAATTGTAAAAGGGTCAAAATTGGCCTTAGGGAGAGGATTAGCTGAAAAATTATTGGTCAAGGAGGTTTAATTAAAGTATGGAAAACAAAAAAATATTAGTAGCATTAGCAGGGAATCCTAATTCTGGAAAGTCTACAATTTTTAATAATTTAACTGGATCCAATCAACATGTTGGAAATTATCCAGGAGTTACTGTAGAAAAAAAAGAAGGCAAACTAAAATTCAAAGGATATGAAATAACCGTTGTTGATTTACCAGGAACTTACAGTTTATCAGCAAAATCAGAAGATGAACTAGTTGCAAAAAATTTTATTCTAAACGAAAAACCAGACATAATAATAAATATATTAGATGCTTCTAACCTTGAAAGAAATTTATATTTATACACTCAATTGGCAGAACTTGAAACACCTATCATTTTGTCTATGAATATGACAGATATTGTCAAAGATAAAGGACTTGAAATAGATTATTCAAATCTTTCAAAACTGTTAGGAGTTCCTGTAGTTGAATGTATAGGTAACAAAAAATTTGGAATGGATAATCTGCTTAATACAATAATTGATTTATATGAAAAAAAAATAGAAATAAAACAAACAAACATTCATTATGGAGAAGATATTGAAGAAGAATTCAAAAAAATTCATGATTTATTAATTAAAAATAAATGTGATATAAAAAAATACTCTATAAATTGGATAATTTTAGGATTATTTGAAGGCGATGTTGAAATAATTGATTTGATAAAAAATATAGACAATAAAAATCAATCTGATATTTTTGAAAAATTAAATAAAAGTATAGCTCATTTAAAAAATCATTTTGGAGAAGATATAGATGTAATAATTGCAGATAAAAGATATGGTTTTGTTAATGGAGTTTACAAACAAAGTGTAAAAAAAATAGAAAATAATAAAATAGATATTTCTGACAAAATAGACAGAATTGTTTTAAATAGATTTTTAGGATTACCAATATTTGCATTAGTTATGTATATGATTTTTAAATTTACTTTTGCATTTTCCACTCCAATAGTAGGAATATTTGAATCTGTATTTGAATGGCTTTCAAATATATTTACTAGTATTATTCCAGAAGGTTTATTGCAATCATTTATAGTTGATGGATTAATAGGCGGAGTAGGTGGAATTTTGGGATTTTTCCCTTTAGTTTTATTTATGTTCTTCGCAATAGCTTTTTTTGAAGATTCAGGATATATGGCTCGGGCTGCATTTGTTATGGATAGAATTATGCACAAATTTGGACTTCATGGAAAAGCCTTTTTGCCTATGATGCTTTCAACTAATGGATGTGCTGTTCCCGGACTTATGGCAACAAGAACTCTAGATAATAAAAATGATAGACTGATAACAATGATGGTAACTCCTTTTATGATCTGCGGAGCGAAACTTCCAATTTTTGCTTTATTCATTGGAGCATTTTTTGCACCAAAATACGGTGCTAATATAATGTTTATAATGTATGCTTTGAGCATTACAATAGCTTTTTTATCTGCATGGATATTAAAAAAATTTGTTCTAAAAGGCGAAAATTCATTTTTTGTCATGGAGTTGCCACCATATCATATTCCTACATTAAAAGGAATTTTACTTAAAATGTGGGAAAGAGGTTTTTCTTATATAAAAAAAGCAACTGGCATATTACTTTTAATTTCTATTGTTATGTGGTTTGGACTGACTTTTCCAAAAGTTGCAAAAACAAATATAATCAATGAAGAAACTTTTGCGACTCAAAAATTAGAAAAAAGTTTTATAGGAAAATTAGGGAATTTTATAGAACCTGTAATAAAGCCTATAGGATTTGGATGGAAAGAAGGAGTAGCTTTGATTGCTGGAATTGCAGCAAAAGAAGTTGTTGTTAGTACTCTAGGAACTCTTTATAGCCTTGGTGATGTTGATCCAGAAAATGCACAGCCTCTAAAAGATGCATTACAAAAAGACAAAAATTGGAATCCATTAAAAGCCATTGTATTTTTAATATTTTGTTTAATTTATTTGCCATGTTTTGTAGCAATGTCTGTATTTTATAAAGAATCTGGATCTAGTATAAAATGGACTTCTTTTTTAATATTTTGGACAACTATTATGGCTTGGGGAGCTTCTTTTATAGTTTATAGAATTGGATTATTTTTAGGATTTGGAGGGTAATTATGGAAATATTAATAATATCCATTATTGGAATAATAACTGCAATAATAATAATTTATAAAATAATAAATTTTTTTAGAAAAGGTCCTAGTGGATGTTCTGGATGTTCATCTTGCAAAAATGATAAATGTAAAGATTTTAAATTATAGGATATTAAAGGAAGAGACTCTTTTTTATATTGAGTCTCTTACCAAATTATTTAAATTATATATACAATTGTGGCCAATATATTTTATTTTTATGAACTAATTTAAAATTTATATCTAAAGTATTCTTTAAATTTTCTTCAGTCATAACTTCTTCTTTTTTTCCAATTTTAAAAATCTCACCATTTTTTAACAAAATTACATTTGTAACTTGAGGAATTATTTCTTCTATATGATGAGTAACAAAAACTATATTTGTTCCACATTTTACTAAATTTTCTAAAGTTTCTAAAAAATCTCGTTTAGAAGCTAGATCTAATCCATTACAAGGTTCATCAAGAATTATCAAATATGGATTAAAAACTAATGCTCTGCCTATTAATGCTTTTTTCCTTTCTCCATATGATAAAGTTTTATAAATTCTATCTCCAAAATGCTTTATATTTAATTTTTCTAAAATTTCTTCTGCTCTTTTTTCTTGCCAATCTTCTACTTTTTGCCATACACCTATACTAGAAAAAAATCCAGATAAAATTATTTCTTTTACAGATACAGAATCATTATATTCTCTTTGAAGTTCATCACTGACTAATCCTATTTTTTCTCTAAAATCCCAAATATTTGTCCCGACTGTATTTTTTCCATAAATTTCAATTTCTCCTTGGCTGGGATAAATACTTGTAGACAAAATTTTCAATAAAAATGATTTCCCAGAGCCATTTTTCCCAATTATTGCCCAGCTTTCATTTTTATTTATTGAAAATGAAATATCTTTTAAAATACACTTTGAATCTCTAATTATCGAAATATTTTTTACATTTAATATCGGCTTTTCCATTTTTATCCTTCAATTTATATCATTTTTTCAGGCTGAACAAATTTATCAAAATCTTCTTCATTCAATAAATTTAAATCTTTTGCTGCCACCTTTAAAGTTGTATTATTTTTATAAGCATATTTTGCGATCTTTGCTGCATTATCATATCCAATATGCGGATTTAAAGCTGTCACAAGCATTAATGAATTTTCTAAATTTTGTTTTATTTTCAAAGTATTTGCTTTTATTCCTATTACGCAATTATCATGAAAAGATTTTATTCCGTCTGATAAAAGAGCGACTGACTGTAAAAAACTGTTTATTATTAAAGGCATACACACATTTAACTGAAAGTTTCCACTAAATGAGCCCAAAACAATAGCTGTATCATTAGCAATAACTTGATAGCATAACATAATCATAGACTCGCATTGAGTTGGATTTACTTTCCCTGGCATAATAGAAGATCCTGCTTCATTTTCTGGAATTACAATTTCTCCAATTCCACATCTAGGACCAGAAGATAGCCATCTGATATCATTTGCTATTTTTATTAAATCTAAAGCCAAAACTTTTAAAGCAGAATGAACAAATGCAATTTCTCCTTTGCTTGTCAATTCATAAAATTTATTTTTCGCAGATACAAAATTTTTATTAGTTAATTTTGAAATCTCAAGTGCAACTTCATCTCCAAAATTTTTATCCGCATTCAACCCTGTGCCTACAGCTGTTCCGCCAATAGCCAAATCTTTTAATCCTTCTAAAGATTTTGCAATCATTTTTTTATCTTTCTTAAGCATTTCAGAAAAAGCTGAAATCTCTTGTCCCAGAGATAAAGGGGTTGCATCTTGAAGATGAGTTCTCCCAATTTTTATAATTTCTTCATTTTCTCTACTTAATTTATCAAAAGTATTAGCAAGTTGCTCTAAAACTTTTAAAAGATTATCTTCTACAGCCAACAAAGCTGAAATATGCATAGCTGTAGGGAATACATCATTAGAACTTTGAGACATATTTATATGATCATTTTGATGTAATTTTTTTTCATTTTCTGGTAAAAAAGAATTTGCTATACATGCAATAACTTCATTCACATTCATATTTGTTTGAGTTCCACTACCAGTCTGCCAAACACTCAAAGGAAATTGATTATCATATTTTTTAGCTAAAATTTCATCACATGCTTTTACAATTGCATTTTTTTGATTTTCAGTTATTTTGCCCAAATTACAATTAACTATACTAGCTGACTTTTTTATAATAGTTATGGCATAAATTAAATCTATAGGCATCTTTTCTTTACTTATTTTAAAATTCTCTATACTTCTTTGCGTAGCTGCTCCCCACATACTTTCAGAATCAACTTTTATTTCACCAAAACTATCTTTTTCTATTCTATACATAAATTTTTTCTCCTTTATTAAGAAGTTTATGATTTAATGCAATAAATC
>CAYQVV010000073.1:0-6267 GCA_964421155.1 uncultured Elusimicrobiaceae bacterium | reverse complement strand
CAAAAGTTCTTCTAACATCATCATTGATTTATTTCTAATCCCAACTATTGTAGTAACTTTATTATTTGAAAGTTTTAAAGCTTTTACAATTGGAGCTATTGCAGCAATTCCAACTCCACCACCTATCACAACAACATTTCCATAATTTTTTATTTCTGCTGGTTCGCCCAAAGGTCCCAAAACATCTCTAATCTCATCTCCAACTTTTAAAAGTCCAAGTTTTTTAGTAGATTTTCCTAATTCCTGTAAAATAATTTTTATACTTTGTTTTTCAAAATCTATATCTGCTATTGTCAATGGAATTCTTTCAGAAAATTCATCTAGCCTAACCATAACGAATTGTCCTGCTTTTGCATTTTTTGCAATATTTGGAGCAAACACATCAAATTCTTTTATTGTTAAATCAATATCTTTTTTTGATAAAATTTGAAACATTATTCTATCCTCTAAATCCCATAAACTATAATTTTATTTTCATTTGCAATTTTTAAACATTCATCTATATCAAAAAACAAAGTCTTTCCTGCTTCATAACAAATAGCCTTTGCTTGAACATTTTTTAAAATTTCAAAAGTTCTAATTCCAATAACTGGGACATCAAACCTAACATCTTGCTTTGGCTTGTTAACTTTTGCAACAACTACTCCTTCTCCTGCCAAATCAAAAGCTCTTAATATACATTTATCAGTTCCTTCTAACCCTTCTACAGCAACAACTGCTTTTGATTTCACAACAACAGTCTGTCCAATATCCAACCCTGCTATATTTTTTGCAGTCTCAAACCCAAAATTTATATCTTCCATATCCTCATTAGTTATTTCAGAACAAAAATTGGTTAACATTCCCTTTGTTTTTGGAAGCCATTTTTCCATAAAAGTTATTGAAGAAATTAATTGTATTCCTTCTTTTTCTAATTCCAATCCAATCGCACCTAGAATACTGTCCGTCTTTTTATTAACCAAAGACCCTAAAAGTTTTATCGCTCTAAAATCTAATTTTACTTCTGTAAAAAGTTTTGTATGAATAACCTGTCCACACATAATTGCTTCTGATACTGAATTTTCTTTCATAATATCTATAATGGTATTCAACTTCCCAATATTTGACCAAAAAACTGGATATCCAAATTTATCTATATTCTCACTAGTCTCACCCTTTAAAGCAATAACTATTGCATCTCTATTTTTAATTTTTAATTCTTCCAAAAATAAAAAAGGAAAATTTCCATTTCCTGCAATCAAGGCTAGTTTTGACATAATTTAAAACAACTCCAAAATTTAATTTATCCTCTGTGGATTCCTCTTTTAGAATTTTTTATAAAATCTAAAAATATTTTAACCGCTTCAGTTTTATTATCTAAAGACTCCACCTCTTTTATAGCAACAGACATTAATTTACTTCCTCTGAAAATAATTTTATAAGCTCTTTTCAGTTCAGAAATAGCTTCTTGAGAAAAGTTATTTCTCTCCAATCCTATAGTATTAAGACCATAAAGTTTTGCTGGACTATCTGTCGCCTTACAATAAGGAGGAATATCTTGAGGAACTCTAGCCCCACCACCGACCATAGCAAATCTCCCAATTTTTACGAATTGATGAACTGGTGTTAATCCTCCAATTATTGCATTATCTTCTACCTCTACATGCCCAGCCAAAGTTACAACATTTGCTAAAATAACTTTATTTCCAACAATACAATCATGTGCTATATGAACATTTGTCATTAAAAGACAATTACTTCCAACCCTCGTTTCTCCAGCTGCAACTGTTCCTCTATTAATCGTAACATATTCTCTAATAACAGTATTGTCTCCTACAAAAACTTTTGTATCTTCATCTTTGTATTTTAAATCTTGAGGAGGATTTCCTATTATTGCACCTGTAAAAATCTTACAATTTTTTCCAATTACAGTAGAGCCATCTACAACGACATTGGCACCTATAACTGTTCCGTCCCCAATTTTAGCTTTTTCTCCGATGATTGTATTAGGTCCTATATAAACATTATCTCCAATCTGTGCTCCATCATAAATAATAGCTGTTTTATGAATATTTTTATTATCTAACATTTTTTATGCCTACTCCCTAAGTATTTATTTAATAATCATAAATCGCACTCGGTGCGATTCGAACGCACGACCTACTGATTCGTAGTCAGTTGCTCTATCCAGCTGAGCTACGAGCGCTCTTTTATAGTTTACTTCATACAAAATCAAATATTATTAATGAAAAATATAATAAATTTTTTATTATACAAAATTACTATTTTTTTTACTAGATATTTTATTTAGCAATTATTTTTGAACAAATATTTTATTCTAAACTTATCTCTATACTCAACAATCCCTATTATTTTATCTAAAAAAAATAGTCTTATTTCTGTATCATATAAAAATTCCACATTTTTCAAAAATTCTATATCGCCATTTAAAAATTTATTTAAAGTGATTTCATTTAAAATTATTTTTTTTATTTTTATTGGAGTATTTATATATTTATATTGATTTTTATTTGAAATAGAATTATTAATAAAAAATTTTTCTAAAGGAATTACTTTTTCATTTATTTCATTCAAAATTATTTCATCTAATATATATGAATCATTTGAAAAAAAATCTCCCACTCTGGTTCGCTCTAAACTATATAAAGTGCCAAAAGTTCCTAATTCATTTCCAAAATCTCTAGCAATAGAACGGATATAAGTTCCTGAAGAACAAACGATTTTAACTTTCAAAATTTGATCTTTTTCTTTAAAATCTAAAATATCAAACTTTTCTATAAAAACTTTTCTAGAAGGAATCTTTACTTCTATATTTTTTCTAGCATAATCATATAATCTTCTACCGTCTAAACTAATAGCAGAATAAATTGGAGGAAATTGTTCAATTTCTCCCAAAAATTTATTTATAATATTTTTAATATCTTCTATTTTAATAATTGACTTTTCTTCGGATAAAACTTCGCCTGTTATATCATCTGTTGATGTTTTTATTCCAAACTTTATTTCAGCGATATATTCTTTTGATGAACCTTGCAACTCATTTGTTAATTTCGTTGCATCTCCAATGCACATCAACAAAAGACCTTTTGCAAATGGATCTAATGTCCCAGTATGCCCAATCTTGGGACACAATTTTTTGTATTCTTTATTAGTTAAATTACAATCTTTTATAGTTAATTTCAAAAAATCCAAAAATTTTTTTCTTATTTTATAAACAGCTTCGTGAGAACTAATTCCTTCAGGTTTATATATTGGCAAAATTCCATTTATTTTCAAATATTCTAATTCATTATTTAAAAGCACCAAAAACCTCTTTTAGCTTTTCCATAAAAATATTTTTAGCTTCTATAATATTATCAGCTTCTATTTGAAATCCAGCAGCAAAAGAGTGCCCTCCTCCACCAAAAATTTTTGATATAGAATCTACAGCAAAATTTCCTTTTGATCTCAAGCTAAATTTATAATTCTTTGAATCTTTAGCTTTAACAAATATTGAAATTTCTACACCGTCTATATCTCTAATATAATCCGATGCCCCATCCATATCTTCAGATTTAATATCAAAACGAGTTATAAAATCTTCATCCACAAAAGAATAAGAAAACAAAATTTTATCTATATTAAAAAACTCTAAATTATTCAAAATTTCTTTCATAAAAAGAATATAATTTTTTGTCCTGCTACCATATATATTTCTATAAATAAAATTTATATCTACCCCTTTTAAAACTAGATCTTTAATTATATCAAAAATTTCTAATTTCATATTTGAATATTGAAATCTACCTGTATCTGTCAAAATTCCAGTATACAAACAAACAGCAGCTTCAGAACTTATCTCTTTATTCAAACTTTTAAAAATTAAATAAACCATTTCACAAACTGCAGCTCTTTCTGAATCAACCCAATTAACATCACAATAAAAATCATTTATTTTGTGGTGATCTATATTTATAGTTGTATTAAACTTTACATTTTTTGAATCAAAACCTGCTCTTTTTACATTAGCAGTTTCTAAAAATATTCCGACATCTCCTTTTATTTTTTCAGAAAAAATTTTTTCATTTTTCACATAATCATTTAATCCTGGCAAAAACAAATATTTGTTAGGAATATTTTTAAAATCTTTTTCATTTAAACAAATATAAACTTTTCTATCTTGATTTTCATTAAAATATTTTTCTATCAATATTTTCATAGCACAGATTCCACCGAGGGCATCACCATCAGGATTTTCATGACAAAATAAAAAAATCGTTTTATTATTTTGATCGTTTAAAATTTTTTCTATATTCTTTATTTCGTTATTCATTATCTGTCTCTTGTGTTTCTAAATTCAAAATCCTTTCATTTTCTTCAAACTTTTCTATTTCTTTATTTACTTTTAAAAGTATTGTTTCTATTTTTGCTGCCTTTTCTATAGTTTCATCAAATTCATAACTAAAAACCGGAACTCTCCTAAATGGGATTCTACTTCCTAACTCAAATCTCAACTTTGATTTACATTGTTGAAATAATTTTTTTGCTTTCTTTTTTTCTTCTTCTCCACCTAAGACACTATAGCTAATTTTAACATTCATAAGGTCTGGAGAAATATCAACATCTGTTATAGTTACAAAAATAGTTGAAAATTTATCTAAAACCCGCATTAAAATATTACTAATTTCTTCTTTTATTAATCCTGATAGCCGCTCTTGCTTTCTACTTTTCATATTTTCTCCATAATTCAAATTTTTAATCTTCTGTTTGCAACAAAGACTCTGAAGAAACCCCAAAAGCTTCTGCGATTTTTTCTAAAGTCTGAATATTTGGAATTTTCACACGATTTTGTTCTATTTGTGTAACTGCATTATATGCAATTCCTGCTGTATCTGCTAACTTTTGTTGAGACCAATTCATTTTTTTTCTTAATTCCTTTACATTTTTAGCTAACATTTTTTAGTTCCTCCATTTTTTATAGATCTGATGCTGGATAAGATCCTAATATTTTTAAAAATAAACATTTTTTTTCTAATTCCTGTAATGCAATTTTAACTATTTCATCATCTTTATGCCCTATAAAATCTACGAAAAAAACATATTCCCAAGCTTTTTTCTTTGTAGGCCGAGACTCTATTTTTGTTAAGTTTATATTATTTTCTCTAAAAGGAGTCAACATTTCATATAATGCGCCAATCTTATCCTTTATAGAAAACATTATGGATGTTTTATTAATTTTTGATTTTTCAGAATTTTCTAAACTTATAACATAAAATTTTGTTTTATTATTAGCTTTATCTTCTATATTTTTTGCCAACACATTAAGCTCATATTTTTCAGCAGCTAATAATGAAGAAATTGCCCCAACATTTTTTGTATTTTTTGCAATTTCTACAGCTTTGGTTGTAGAACTAGCCTCTAAAATTTCTACATTAGGTAAATTTTTCATACACCAATTCCTAGTTTGAGCTAACCCTTGAGAGTGAGAATAAACCTTTTTTATTTCATTTATATCTGTTTCTTGAGAAATTAGATTATGATGTATATCTAAATAAATTTCTGCATAAATATTTACATCTCTATCCATCATCATATCTAATGTATAACTTACCACTCCCTCTGTAGAATTTTCTACTGGGACAACTCCAAATTTTACATTTTTATTTTCTACATGATTAAAAACATCTACTATATTTTCTCCAGAAATAAATTCACAGGATTTTCCAAAAAATTTCATTCCAGCTATATGCGTATAACTATATTCTAATCCAAAAAATGCTACTTTCATTTTTTCCTGTAAATCTCTAGATGCACTCAAAATTTCTTTATAAATATTTTCAAAATATTTATATGTTAATGGAGATTTTATATATAATGATAGTTTATCCAAAATTTCTTTTTCTCTTTTCATATTCAAAACAGGCAAATCATTTTCAATTTTATAATTTTTAATTTCTTCTGAAATTTTAAATCTTTCATTTAGCAAATCTATAATTTTTTTGTCTACTATATCTATATTTTTTCTTAAATTATCAATAGTCATACTGCACTCCAAAAATATTTTTTGTGGATATTATACAATAATATAAAATCTCTAATCAATTTTTTTTTAATTTATTATTTTTATATCATTTTTTATAAAAAAACACGACTAAAAAACAAAAATTCGCAAAAAATTCGCAACAAAAAAACAATAAATATAGATATAATGAATTTATAATACAAAAAAAGGGGAGGAATTTTTATGATAAAAAGATTTTTTAAAAATCTCATAGGGGAAATATTAAA
>CAYQVV010000072.1:0-6484 GCA_964421155.1 uncultured Elusimicrobiaceae bacterium | reverse complement strand
TTTTCTAGAACTTTGAAATAAAAATATGAATTTTGATCATCATCATTAATATTATGAAATGCGAAATCAATACCTAGATTAATTCTACTTTCTTCGGAAAGAGAATATCTAATTCCAAAACCTGATCCTATTTTTATATCTTTCAAATTTAATTTAGAAAAATCATGAGAAACTTTTCCTGCTCCAACAAAAACTGAACCTTTCCATTTTTTATAAATAGGGAACCTCATTTCTTGTTCTGTATTAAAACTAATTTTATCTGTGAATCGTTGTCCTTCTATTCCTCTAACATCAACTTCTGGATAAAGCCAAATAGGAAAATTTTTTGAAGCATTTTCTATTTTATATCTACTTGCCCAAATAATTTTTTTGTCTGTTTTTAAAATTTTTTTGAAATATAAATATTCTAATTCTTGCTTATTAAAATCATCTAAAAAAAATAATGATTCAAATTTTAAATATATTCCACTATATGGATAAAATTTATTGTCTCTAGTATCAATGGTAAATATAGGACCCAATCCTGCATATGAATATTTTTTATATCCTGAATAAGAACTAAATTTTTCTATTTTATCACTATCTCCTATGTCATAAATCCCAATATTAGAAGTAAGTCCTACAAAACAATTTTTTTTAACTTGCTTTAAAATAGATGGATCTATTTCATATAAACTTAAAGTTACTTCTTTTTTATCTAAAAATTTTGTGTTATTGCCAATTCCATAAAAATTTGTTGGAAAATCTAAAATTTTTGCTGAAATCAAATATTGATACTTTTTATAAAAAATCCTTTCACTATTTAAAAAAAGCCCTGCATTACCTTTTGATGTCAAAAAACCAGTAAATGATAAAGAATCTTTTTCATTGTATGTAAAAACAGAATTTAGTCCTACCCCTAGTCCCAATTCCGTTGTAGAAAAAACTATGGGAATAAAGGTTTTATCTTTTGAATAAATAATATTGCAAAACAAAAAAATAAAAAAAACTATAATCTTGATTTTTTTAATCATGTCTAACTCTAAAATTTAATTTTTTTAAAATGTATTTTATAAAATTTTATCTAAAAATTTTTTTTATTCAATATAAAATAAAAAAACTATGCCTAAATTAATAAGCATAGTTTTAAAAGAATTAAAAAAGGGGTACAAAAAAACATTAATAAAATTTTCTGCCCTATATAAAAATAGGGCAGTTTTCAAAAAAACATTTAGATAGCTTTTTGACTTGCTGTTTTTGCTGTTGTAGCTGGAGTTGTAGTTGCAGTGCTAGTTGAAGTAACAACTTTTGTTTCTTTTTTTACATTTTTTACAGCTTTCTTTGTTGCTGCGAAAGAGAATGTTGCTAAAGCCATTAAACATAAAACTGAAATAAATAATTTTTTCATTTTTTCCTCCTAAGAAAAAATTTGGACATTATTAGTCCTATTTTTTTTAGTTATAATTTCTTATAACTTTTTTTTAATCTATTTTTTTATTTATTATTTTTATTACATTTTCAACAACTTCTATAGGATCAAATGGCTTTGTAATATACATATCACACCCAACAGTTTTAGATCTGATATAATCACTCCTCTGTGCTGCAGCTGTCAATATTACAACAGGAATTTTAGAAGTTTTATCATTATTTTTTATAAATTTACAAACATCCCATCCATTAACTATGGGCAACCTTATATCAACAATTACAACATCAGGACTTTCTGTTTCTGCTTTCACAATTCCACTTTCCCCATCATCTGCAACAATTACATCAAAACATGCAACTTCAAAATTAATTTTTAAAAGCTCAACCAAATTTTTTTCATCTTCTATTATTAAAACTTTATTTCTCATATTTTTTTACCATTTGAAAATATTAATTCGGCAAACTAAATTTAAAATTACTACCTTCGTTTATCTTGCTCTCTACTCTTATTTGTCCTTTGTGCATATCTATTATCCCTTTTGCTATAGCCAACCCTAAACCACTTCCTCTATTCGTATTCCCATCTCTAACTCTATAAAATTTATCAAAAATTTTACTTTGTTCTTCTAATTTTATTCCTATCCCTTCATCTTTTATGCTAACTGTAACAAACTTTTGTTCATTATATATAGATACAACAATTTTTCCATCATCATTTGTATATCTAAAAGCGTTATCTAATATATTGGTTATAACTTGCTTTATTTTATTTTTATCAGCATTTACCAAACTATTTTCAGAAGCATCAAAAAAATTTATCTTTTTTGAATCTTTAAGATTTATTTCTAAAATAATTTCAGATATTAAATCTTTTAAATCAAATATTTCTTTTTGAATTTCCATATTGCCAGATTCTATTCTTGATATATCTAAAAATTCTTCAATAAGTTTTGTTAATCTTTTCCCCTCTGACTCTATTATTTCTAAATATTTTTTATTTTGTTCATCAGTTACTTTTACTTTTAAAAGTGTTTTTGTAAATCCAATTATACTTGTTAAAGGAGTTCTAAGTTCATGAGAAACTATTGATACAAATTCAGACTTTAACTTATCTAATTCTTTTAGCTGTTTATTCGACATTTCTAACTCTTTTTGTCTATCTATTAATTGTCTTGTTGCTTCTTGAATTTTAATATTCAAATTATTTGTCAAATCTCCTAACTGTTTAGCCATATCATTTAAAGATATTGCTAGTTCTCCTATAATATCTCTACTTGAAACTGCTATTCTTTCAGAAAAATTCCCTTTTGAAATTTCTTCTGTAAAAAATTTCATTTTATACAAAGGTTTTAGCAATTGACCAGAAACAATCCAAGATATATAAATTATTAAAAATAAAGGTATAACTATTATTAAAATACTTCTAAATATAAGTTTTTTTAAATCATCCTCTATTGTCTTTAACAAAAATCCTATCTGTATATGTCCAACATTTCCTTGTTCATTTTCAATATCAAAAGATTTTATATATACATCTTTTTCTTTTTTTATATCTATACTATCTTTATATTTGTTATCTTTTCCTTTTTCCAAATTTTCAGATGAAAAAATAACTTTATTATTTTTATCAATGAGCGATACAAATTTTATATGTTTTTGAGCTGCTGTTATTTTTGCAGTTTTTTCCAATCCTTCTAAATCATTTTTCAGTAATTTTTGCTGCATTTCATACAGAATTATATTACCTATACTTTCTACTTTTATAATAGCTCTATCTTGCAAAATATCCTTTATAAAGAACATACAACTTGCTACCAATATAGCCAACATCATAATATTAACCATAGATATTGCCAATATTAACTTGCCTCTATATCCAAACGCCATTTTTATCTCCATTTAGTTTTATTATATTTTTTAATCTTAACTAATATAATACAAAGTATGTAACTTTTATATAACTTTTTAAATTTTACTTTATAAAAACATATAAAAAGTGTATAAATTTATTTATGCAAAAAAATAGAATTTTACTATTAGAAGATGATGATAATATCGCAATTTTAATAAAAGATACATTAGAAAGAGAAAACTTTTTTGTAAGCATATCTACTACGATAAAAGAAGCAAGACAAAAAATGTCAAAAAGTAGTTATGATCTTATGATTTTAGATAGAAAACTTTCTGATGGAGATGGAATTGATTTTTGCCGAGAAATAAGATCTTGCATAAAGACAAAAGATATTCCAATAATATTTTTAACTGCAATGGATCTAATTTCTGATAAAATTACAGGGCTAAAAGTCGGAGGAGATGATTATCTTACGAAACCTTTTGACTATGAAGAACTGCTGGCAAGAGTTGAAGCAATTTTTAGAAGATCAAACAAAAATAATGACAAAAAAAATCATATATTAGAAGTTTTTGGAATAATTCTAGATAAAGAATCACATGAATGTAAAATAAATAATCAAAATATAGATTTATGGCCAAAAGAATTTGAACTATTAAAAATATTTATGGAAAATCCAACCAAAGTTTTAAGCAAAGATATTTTAGCAGAAAATATATGGAATATGGATTATATGAATAGTTCTAGAACTATAGAAATGACAATTCAAAGATTACGAAAAAAATTAAACGAAAAATCATATCTAATAAAAACAGTAAAAGGTTATGGCTTCAAATTCCAAGATTGAATATTATTTCAAAAAAATCTTAAGCCACAAAGGAATGCTAACCAAAGCAAAAATATGAGTTATTAAAACACTCTCTGCTGCAAATTTTATATCTGAATCAAAAATATCTGCAAAAACAATACTTGTAACTGCAACAGGCATAATTCCAACTATCATCCAAATATTTTTAACATAATCTGAAACATTTATATTTTTTAGAATTAAAAAAATCAAAAACGGTATAAAAATTAATCTTAAAAAAACGATATAAATTTGTTTAATATCAAAAAATTTTCTCCAACTAATACCAAATAAACGACTACCAGCAACAATCATAGCAATTGGAATTGTAGCTTTTCCAAACATTTCTATTACAAAAAACAGAGAAGATCCTATTTCTGTAGAAAATAAATTAGGAAAAAAAATAATAACAAAAAAAGAAAAAATAATCGCTAGCATCGGAGGACTACATAAATTTTTTAAAAATTTTTTATCAAATTTATCCCCATTCAAACAAAAAACGCCTATAGTCCACATTGCAATTTCTGCACCCATAGTAGCAAACAAAAGCTTGCTTGCCATAGTTTCACCAAAAAACAATAAAATTATAGGTAATGGCAAAAAAGAATAGTTGTTTAAAAAACATTGGAAATGAAACATTCTTTTTTGTTTTTCATCTTCAAACTTTAAAAATTTTATAAAAACAAACCCAACTAAATATCCCAAAAGCATAATAAAAAAAACACCTAAAGGCAAAATAGAATCTTTTAAAATAGTTTCTATTGTAAAATTTTTGACTAAAAAAGAAATAATCAAACAAGGATAAAAAAATTGTAAAAATAATTTTGCCATAACTTTTGTTGAGTGTTCATCTACAACTTCTTTTTTGCGAAGAATCCAACCAAATCCCATCATTAAAAAAATAACTAAAACTCTAAGTGTCATTTCTATTTTCTCCAAAAAATAATTTTAAAAAATAAAAAAAACCAAATTAAATATTTTAATCATTATTTAAAATAGATGATAAAATATCAAGTTAAAAAAAAACGATTGCCTATTTTTTTATTCACTAAATTTGACAAAAAAATTTTTTTTATTTATTATATTTCTATAATTCTAGAAATATAGAATTAAAATATTTAAAATAAAAAAGGAGCAAAAAAATGCTAACTTTATTTGCAAATTGGCTAACATTTTCTATTTTTAATCTATCTGCTGAATCTTTATTAGGGAAATCCGTTCAGTTTTTTATTTATGATTCAATTAAAATAATGCTTTTACTTTTTGTGATGATAAGCATTATTGGATATTTACGAAGTTTTTTACCACCAGAAAAAATTCAAAATTGGATAAAAAATAAAAAATTTTCAGGACATATTATGGCTTCTATATTTGGGAGTATAACTCCATTTTGTTCTTGTTCATCTATTCCAATGTTTTTTTCATTTTTAAAAGCCGGAGTTCCATTAGGAATAGTATTTTCATTTTTAATTACATCTCCTCTTGTTAATGAATATTTAGTTGTTTTAATGTTTGGATTTTTTGGATGGAAAATAACTGTATTTTATGTTTTGTTTGGTAATTTGCTTGGAATATTTGCTGGTTTCATTTTAGGAAAAATGAATCTTGAAAAATACATAGATGATGATTTTAAGCCTCAAAAATCTTGTTGTTGTTCTTCGTCAAAAAATTCTTGTGGGAATAAAACCCCTATCCAAATTTATGAAAATCAAAAAGATAGATTAAAAGAAGGAATGAATGAAGCTATTGAAATTATCAAAAAACTTTGGCTTTGGATTTTGCTAGGAGTTGGAGTTGGAGCTTTTATTCATAACTATGTTCCTCAAGAATTTTTTATGGCATTTGTAAATAAAACTGGAGTATTTTCAGTTATTATTGCAACTCTAATTGGTGTTCCAATGTATGGATCATGTGCAGCAATTGTTCCAATAGCTGTCGTTTTATTTCAAAAAGGATTACCTCTTGGAACAGTTTTAGCATTTATGATGGCAATATCAGCATTGAGTTTGCCAGAAGCAATAATTTTAAAACAAGCTATGAAATTAAAATTGTTAGTTATATTTTTCTCTATTACATCTGTTGGAATTATTTTAGTAGGTTACTTTTTTAATTTAATAGCAAAATAGAAGGAGTTTATTATCATGAAAATTGAAATTTTAGGAACAGGTTGTCCGAAATGTAAAAAACTTTTTGAGGCAGTTCAAACAGCAGTAAATGAAATGAATATTGATGCTGAAATTATCAAGATTACACAAATAAAAGAAATTATAAATTATGGAGTAATGACTACTCCTGCTCTTGCAATAGATGGAAAAGTAGTGATTGCCGGCAAACTGCCAAGTGTTGATCAGATAAAAAAATTGATATTAAATTAA
>CAYQVV010000071.1:0-6552 GCA_964421155.1 uncultured Elusimicrobiaceae bacterium | reverse complement strand
CAGATACATCCATTCCATTTTCATTATAATTTGTATTATGATCAGATGAATGATGATTTATTTTTACAATATGAACCTTTTTAACATTTTGATCTTTTATATATTTTTTTATTGTTTGATCTAGAGTTTTTCCAATATCTCCTTGTGTCAATAAAAATGTCCCTTTATTTTGTATAAAACAAGATATACTAGATTTATTTGTTACAGAATCATCTTCATTTTGTAATTCTTGAATTTCTTCTAAATCTTCCGCTGTTCTAATATCTTGTTGAGATACTGCAGTTCCATCTAATGCTAAAAAATCAAACTTAATATTTTTTCTTTCCAATTCTTCCTTTGTATCTGGGCATAAAAAATCCCATAAACTTTTTGGAGTATAAATTTCATTTTCTATATTTAAAATATCTCTAATCCCTATATGTCTATTTTTTGCTGAAAATTTATTTAAAACAGAAGTAATATTTGATTTCTTTTTTATTGCGGTCTCTGGAACAAATAAATGAGTATTTTCTTTAGATATAAATTGATTTATATTTTCGTTCAAAAATCCTTCATAATGATCATCATCCCAATGAGAAATAATCACTGCATCCAATTTTTTTCCATTTTGTCCCAAAATTTTTTCTAAATGATTAGCAACAATATCTCCCTGCCCTTTTTTCCCTGCATCAATCAAAATTGCTTTTTCTATTTCCCATGGATGAAAAGGAGTTTTTCGTTTTTTAAGTAATATTAATGATGAATCTCCTTGATCTACATTAATCTGTTCATGGTCAATTGTCCATTCTTCTAAAGAATCTTCTATCAAATAATAAATTCTACTTATAGATTCAATCCATGTTTTTCTTTTATATTTTAAATCTCTATTTCCATTTTGATCTTCAAAATAGCTTTCAATTTCATCTATTTCTTCTTGATTTTCATTTACTAATTTTTTAACATAATCTAACAGTCTAGTTTCCCATTCAATCAAAAATTTAAAAAAATCTTCTATATTTTCTTCCAAATCAAGAATTTCCAATACATTCATAAATCCAGTTGTATATTTTAAAACTCCATCTATTATTCCAAAACCTATTTCTTTTGAATCTATTTTTTGAACTTTTATTTGAAAACTTTTTCTTAATTCTTCTAAAAATTTCTTTTCTACTCTTCCTGTTTTATCTTCATCCAGTTTGACAGCTTCTACTTTAGTAAAAGCTCTTATTCCAACAGCACCTAAAAAAGATACTGCTCTTAAATATATATTTCCATGTATATTATCTAAAAAATTCATTTCTGCTTTTTCTTCTAATTTTACAGCTTCTTCTACAATCATCTTATCTTTAGCACTCAAATTCAAATTTGTTTCTATATTTTTTCTTGCTTTATCATAAATATTCAAAATTTCTACAATTTCGTCTTTTTTTTCTCGTATCTCTCCTATTTCCAAAATTTCTGATATATTTTTACCTAAATCACTATATTTCAATTCCCCTTTTATTCCATCATAATTCCTCGCTACATTAATTACTAGTTCAAAAAGTTCATAACTCGTCATTTTTCTATCTAGATTATTTTTTATCAATGCCTTAGTTTCAGCTAAACTCAAAATCTTATCTCTTATCAAAAATCCTTCTATATTTTTATCATCTAAAAACAATCCTCTATCTGCAAATACACTTATCAGTTGCAAACTATTTGTATTTTCTTTAAAATTATTTCTATAATTTTTTTCATCTTCTATATCTAATTTAAAAAATTTTTCTTTATTTAGTTTATTTAACCATTTCTCTTGTTCAAAAAGTCTCTCTTTATAATAATTTTTTACTCTAAAATCTCTTCCTTTTGGAATAACTTCCTCATAACTTATTCCTTTACTCTTTAAGTAGTTTTTTATCCCTTCTGAATGATACCCTCCCACAACAATAGCACTTACCTTGCTTTTATTAAAAGAATTGTCAAGCAAATTATTAGTCAATACTTCATTTCTTTTACCAGCATCAATATAAAAATTTTTCATATTAGATTCTGCTTCTATAAGCTCTTTTTCTCGTCCTATAAAATAATCTTTCCTAAATAATTTATTAGAAAAATATTTAATTTTTATAAGTCTATTTGTCTCGCTTTCATAATCCTCAATTTCTTTACTAGTTAACTCATTCTTTAAATATTTTCTTAAAATATTTAAATCGTGTTCTGACTTAAAAAAAGTAAAAAAATCACCTTTTCCTGATAAAATTTTATCTCTTAATTTAAATTCTAAATCTTCCTTTTCTAGCATTATTTTTTTATCATTTATATTTCTAATAAAATCTAAATATCTAAAATAATCATTTAATTTTTTATAGTTTCTAGAAATATCTAAATTTTTTTTATTCAATATATCCAAAAGTGCATAGTAATATTTTACCCCACCATTTCTAAATCTATTTAATTTATCAATTTCTTTTTTATCAATACGTTGACTAAGTTGATCTAATAATAAAAAAATTTCTTTTTCAATCCCAATTATGTCTAAATTTTTTCTATATCTACTTATATATAATAAATGAGATAAACTTTCATAATCTTTATCAAAATTTATACCAAACTTTAGACTTTTTGCTTTCAAATATTCTAAATATTTTTCTAGTTCTATCTCTTTATTCTCGTATCTCTTTTTCTCATCGTCTAAATCACTCACATCCTTAACATAAAAATATTTTCTTGTCCGATTATATCCATTAATTAAATTATTAAACATTGCACTTAAATCATTTAAATATTGAAATGATTTACAAAGACTATAAAAGTTTCTAAGATATAAATATTTATCCTCTATTCCTCTTAAAACAACACTTTTAGGATTCATAATTAAATACAACTCAGCACCACTTATTATCCCTTTTTTAACGAAATAACTAGCAATATTAATCTTTATTTTATAATTTTTTATTTTTAAAAAATTATCAATATTTATATCACTAACTGGAGTTCCTTCTATTCCTACAAAATTAAAACCTTTTCCATATTGTTTCTTTATTTCATAAAGTATATTTTTTATATTCTCTTGAACATCTGGTTGACAATGTAAATCCTGAATAATAATAACTTTTTCACTACCAGTTCCTTCATATCTATCAACTACTTTCCCAAAACTTGGAAAAATCAAAAAATCTGCATTCCTTGGGATATTTTGGACTGCATAAGAATAATTTTGCAAGATGCTAATATAAAAACAAAAAAGAATTATTGAAGATATTTTTTTTATTTTTAGTGAATAGTTATCATTAAATAATAAATTTAAAATATTTTTTATATCCATTTTTATTCCTCCTTGCATAATATTTCTTATATAAAAAATATAACCTAATTTTATAAAAAAAACTTACGAATTTTTTGCGAATTTTTTATTTATAGACTATTTTTAGGTTATAAAATCATATTTTTTATATTTCTTAAATAAATATTAAAATAATATTATTTATGTAATTTTGATTTTTTTTTATTAGATAATTCTTTTGATTTTTTATTGATTATTTAGTTTTATTATAAAATAATTCCAAATACAAGTTTTTGATTTTTTCTATAACGAATTTTTCATTAAACTCTTCTGTTAAAAGTTTTTTACTGTTTTCAATAAATTTATGTTTTATATATTGATTATTTAAAACAAATCTTATTTTTTCAACAAAATTATTTATATCATGGCACTCTATCAAAAATCCATTATGATTATCTATAATAACTTCTTGTGTCCCATCAACTTTTGTTGCAACAATAGGAATTCCCGTAGCCATTCCTTCTAAAATAGACATTGGCAATCCTTCAAAAATAGAAGTCAAAACCATAACATCAAAAGTTTTTAAAATTTTATCAATATCATTTCTCCAGCCAAGCAACCTAAAGTATTTTCCAATTTTATAATGTTTTATTCTAGCTTCTATATTTTTTCTTAGTTCTCCATCTCCAACCATAACAAAATATAAATTTTTATCTTTAGATTCAGATATTAATTTATTTGCAATTTCTACAAAATCTTCTGGTGATTTTTGTGGCTTAAAACATGCAAGCATTCCAATTATCTTTGCATTATCAGGCATATCATTTCTTTCTAAATCAAAATCATTTTTCAACTCTTCATCTTCAAAAATATTATTAAATAAAATTTTATTTTTATCTATGGATTCGAATTTATTTTCATATTTTTCTATATCTATTCCACATCTTATAATTTTATATTGTTTCTTTTCTCCAATATTTTCATTTAATGCTTTATCTATATTAAGTTTTGAAACAACTATTAAAATATCTGCACATTTTGCAGCAAATCTTTCAGTTAAAACTAAAAACAATTTTTTCAATTTATTTTGATAATCATGAAATCCAAAACCGTGATAAGTATGAACTATAACTTTCACTCTCAAAAGAAAAGCTGCTATCCTAGCTAAAATTCCAGCTTTTGAAGAATGAGAATGAATAATATCTGGGTTAATTTTAAAAATTAAAAAAATAATCTTAAAAAAAGCCAATAAATCAAAATAAGGATTTATTTCTCGTTTTAATTCAAAAATATTAAAAAATTGCTTTATGTTTTTAAATTTTATTTCTTTATTTTCATCTAATAATCCTTTTTCTCCAGATATAAAATAAGATTCAAAATCTTCTCCAAGATTATTAGCAGTATAAAGAGCAACTTCTTGTGCTCCTCCCAATTCTAATTTAGTAATTATTGTTAAAACCTTAAGTTTTTTCTTATTATTATTCATTTTCTTTTTTCATTTTATAAATTTCAATATATTTCTTAACAGCTTTTTTCCAAGAAACATCTAAATTCATTACTCTTTTTATTAATTTTTCCCAAGTTTTTTTATCATTTTTAAATAAATGTATTGCTCTATTAACAACTTCTATTAATCCATTGTGAGAAAACTCTTTCATTCTAAATCCTGTTCCAAAATCTCCAACTTCGGAAAAATCTTGAACTGTATCAAAAAGCCCTCCAACTGGATTGACTATAGGAATCGTTCCAAATCTAAAACTAATCAACTGTCCTAATCCACAAGCTTCAGTGGTTGAAGCCATTAAAAACATATCTGCTCCTGCATAAACTTTATGAGCTAACTCATTTGCAAAACGAATATTTATACTAACTCTACCTTGATATTTTTGAGCAATATGTCTAAAAAAATTTTCATACTTTGTTTCTCCAGTTCCTATAACTATCAACTGTAAATCTTGATTTTGATCCAAAATTGATTCAAGTCCATATTCAACAATATCAAATCCTTTATTTTTCACAAGTCGAGAAATTATAGCTAAAACTGGCGCTTCTGAATTTATAGGCAAATGCAATATTTCTTGCAAATCTTTTTTAGCTTTTGATTTTCCATTTTTAAAACTAGAACTGCTATACTTAAATTTTAAAAACTTATCTTTACTAGGATTCCATTCTTCAATATCTATTCCATTAACGATTCCATAAATTTTTGAACTTTTACTTTTTAATATTTTTTCCAAACCTTGAGAAATCCATTCTTTTTCTTGAATTTCTTTTGAATATTTTTCACTGACTGTAGTTATAAAATCACTATATGCTATTCCTGCTTTCATAAAATTTACATTATCAAAAAATTCTAATTTATCCATTCTAAATTCATGCCATGGAATATTCGTAATATCCATAATAGATTTAGGATAAATTCCTTGATAGTCAATATTGTGAATAGTAAAAATTATTTTTGTTTTTTCAAAATAAGACGAAAGCAATATATCTGTTTTTATATAAGCTGGAACTAACCCTGTCTGCCAATCATTCAAATGTAAAACTGTAGGTTTTAATTTTAAATATACTACAGCTTTTAAACATGCTTGACTAAAAAATATAAATCTTTCTCCATTATCAAAATAGCCATCATTACTAGGACCATAAATCTCTGGTCTACCAAAATAATATTCATTTTCTATAAAGTAATAAGTTACTCCATCTTTCTTACAACATCTTACAGTAAATCCTTCTCTTTTTTCTCCAACTTGAATAAAAAAAGTTTCAGGAATTAATTCTGTTTTATATTTTTCTTTATCAAATTTTTGTGAATAATATGGAATAAAAACAGAGACTTTCCCATAATCTTTAACCATTTTTGGCAAAGATCCCATTACATCTGCCAAACCACCTGTTTTTGAAAACGGAACTGCTTCTGAAGCAATATAAACTATATTCATTTTATACCTCTAAAAAATTAAAAATTTTTACTATTTAAATTTTATATAAAATTCTTTTATCTAATAGTTTTGATTTAAAATTACTTTTCCATTTTATTCCAACGAAAAAAATTGTCATTCCTGCGAAAGCAGGAATCTAAAAATTTTAGATTCCGCATAATTTGCTAAGCAAATCTCGGATATTTCATATCCAGAGGCGGAATGACAGAAAAAAATCGTCATTGCGAACTTTAGTGAAGCAATCCTATATAAAAAAATCTTTTTCAATAAAAATAACGATCTAAATTGCTTCATTCGCTATGCTCTCTCGCAATGACCGTAGTCTTTTTATTTATATTTTACACCTTATATTTTTGTAAGTCGCTC
>CAYQVV010000070.1:0-6712 GCA_964421155.1 uncultured Elusimicrobiaceae bacterium | reverse complement strand
ACTCTAACAGACAAAGAAAAAATTATAATAGAATCAAGATTTGGACTAAATAATGCAGACAAAAGAACTTTAACAGAAATAGGAGATGAGCTAGGTATTTCTAGAGAAAGAGTCAGACAAATAGCTAATATAGCAATTGAAAAAATGAAAAAAATATTTGAAAAAGATTATTTATAGTAAAACATTTCAAGTTATTTTAGATTTTTTATAAAATCAGGATTATTGTTTATGAATAAAAATTTTAAATTTCTTGATTTAAAAACTTCTTTAATTTTTTCTTTTTTTATACATATTTTATTTTATTTAATATTTTCATATTTAAGTGTAGATAAACCTACATGTATGCCTATTCCTATAGAAATAATGGATATAAAAACCTCTCAAAAAATTTTAGTTGATAAAAATTTAAATAGTAAAATTTCAAAAGAAAATATAAATAAAAATACAAATGAAAATTATTTAGAAAAAAAAGAAATTAAAAAAGAAATTTTAACAAAAAAAAATGATATAAAAAATAATAATTTAAAAGAATCCTTTTTAGTCAAAACAAATAAAAATAATTTTAAAAAAAATATAGAGATTAACAGAGATGATAGTGATGATGAAATTTTGAATTTATCAGATGAATCAAATATTATAAAAACAAAAAACTCACCTCAAAAAAATATAGAAAAAACAAATTCTGATGCTGAAAACTCTTCAACAGAAGTAAAATTTGAAAAAGAATTCCCTTTTGATTATTATGCTAAATTAATAACAAAAAAAATAAAACAAAATTGGGAAAAACCTTTTATTCCAGGGGCAACAGCAAAAACTATAATATATTTTAAAATATTAAAAAATGGAGAAATTACAGATATTAAAATTTATCAAAAATCTAAATATGAAAATTTTGACAAATCTGCTATGATTGCAATTATTGAATCAAATAAACTTCCAGAATTACCAACAGATTATAAAGAAAATATATTAGGAGTATATTTTGCATTTGAATTTTTATAAAATTTTTTTCAATCAAGGATTTTAAAATGAAAAACATCTTAAAAACATTTACATTTTCTTATATTCTTATATTTTGCTTTTGTATGCTTAATGCTAGTGATATAAAATTAGGAATCAGTTCTGGAAATTCCATAAAAGAAACAGAAAGAAGACAATTCTTATTAGTGAATGACTTTAAAACTGATAATCAAAATTTATCTATAATTAGACAAAATATTATAAAAAATTTAAATATTGAAAACATTTTTAAAATTGAAAAAACTGAAAACATACAAAAAGAATTTCTGAACGACAATGATTGGATTTCTAGAAATATAGATTATAAAATAGATGGTCATTTTAATAACCAAAATAAAAACATTTCTATACAATTATTTTTTACTAAAAATAATGAAAAAATTTTAGATAAAAACTATGAAATAAAATCATTAAATGACAATAGTTTAAAAATTTTAGCTAATAATATTAGCGATGAAATTTATTTTTTAATAACTGGATATAGAGGATTATTTTCTACAAAAATTGCTTTTTCATACACATCTACAGGGATAGTAAAAGAAATATATTCTATAGATTATTCAGGAGATAACTTTCAAAAAATAACAAATAACAACTCTATTTCAATTCTCCCATCTTTCCATCCTAAAAAAAATAGAATTTTATATACTAGCTATCAATTTGGGAATCCAGATTTGTTTATTTATGATATCAACTTAAAAGAAAAAAGAACTATTTCAAATAAACAAGGACTTAACACAACAGCTTCTTTTAATCCAAAAGGAGATAAAATTGTTTTAACTATGACTATAAAAGGGAACCCAGACATAGTTATTCTAGATCAATCTGGAAATTTTATTGAAAATATAACAAAGAACAGATTTATTGATATCTCACCAACTTGGGAAAAAGATGGAAATAAAATTGCTTTTATTTCAGATAGAACTGGAATAACTCAAATATATATATATGATCTTTTAACCCAACAGACATATCCAATAACTTTTGATACAAAATTTAAAGACTCTCTTGATTGGTCTCCAACAAATAATGAAATTGTATTTTCTTGTATAGATAATGGAAAATTTGAAATATATAAAATAAATACTGAAACAAAAAAACAAATACAATTAACTGAATATTCTGGAAACAATGAAGATCCTAGCTGGTCTCCAGATGGAAGATTTATCTGCTTCACATCAACAAGGAATGGCAAAAAAGATCTTTTTGTTATGAATAGTGATGGTTCTTCTCAAAGAAAAATATTTACCTCTAATGGAGAAATTTCTTGTCCAAAATGGTCTCCTAGCTACGAATAATCCATATTGAATTTTTTCTAATTTTTTAATATAATAAAACCCATTATAATTTTTATATAATTCTTTTCTTATTTATAGCTGATTTTATAAAAAAATAATCATCCTCAAAAATAAGATAAAATATTACTAAATTTCTAGGGAGATATAAAATGGCTGAAAAACGAGATTATTATGAAATACTAGGAATAAATAAAAATGCTTCTGAAGCTGATATAAAAGCAGCTTATAGAAAAATGGCTTTAAAATATCATCCAGATAGAAATCAAGGAGATAAAGAAGCTGAATCAAAATTTAAAGAAATAAATGAAGCATACGAAGTTTTAAAAGATGCTCAGAAAAAAAACATGTATGACCAATTTGGGCATGCAGGAGTCAATGGAAATGCTGGACCTCAAGGTGGAGGTTTTGGTGGTTTTGGCGGAGGATTTAATGATTTTAATTTTAACTTCGGAGGAGGCTCTGGAGAAGACATTTTTGAAGACATTCTAGGTGGAATATTTGGCGGAGGCTCTAGAAGACAAAAAACCAATAGAGGACCCAAGAAAGGGGATGATCTACAATATAATTTAAGATTAAAACTTTCTGAAGTTGCATTTGGTGCTGAAAAAGAAATATCATTTGAACATTTAGCACAATGCGATCAATGTTCAGGATCTGGAAAAACCCCTAACTCAAAAGTTCAAAAATGTTCTCATTGTGGAGGGCAAGGACAAATTAGAGTTTCAAAAGGATTCTTTACTCATGTTCAAACATGTCCGTATTGTCAAGGAAAAGGTGAAACTATAATAAATCCTTGTGAAAACTGTAAAGGGACAGGAATAATAAGAGAAAAGAAAAAAATCTCGGTTAAAGTACCTGCTGGAGTAGACAATGGTTCTACTCTAAGATTAAGAAACGAAGGAAATGCTGGAGAAAGAGGTGGCGAAGCTGGAGATCTTTTTGTAGTCCTAGAAATCTTCAATGACACAAAATTTAAAAGAGAAAACGAAAATTTATTTATAGATGAAAATATAACTGTTGCTCAAAGCATTTTAGGTGCAGAAATAGAAATTGAAACAATAGATGGAAAAGCAACAATGAAAATTCCTTCAGGAACACAGCCAGAAACGGTATTCAGATTAAAAGAAAAAGGATTGCCAGTTTTAGGAACAAAAAGAAGAGGAGATTTATTTATCAAAATAAAAATCGTAATTCCTAAAAAATTAAATGATGACCAAAGAAAAAAATTAATAGAATTCGCTAAGAGTATTGGAGAAAATGTTGACTTTGACGAAAAAGAAGGCTTTATAAAAAAAATATTTAAATAAAAAAGGTTATAATTATGATAAGAACCTGTGAAATAAAAAGAGAAACAAAAGAAACTAATATTTCTATAAAATTAAATTTAGATGGAATTGGAAATTCAAATATTTCAACGACGATTCCTTTTTTGGATCATATGCTTACTCTTTTTGCAAAACATGGAAAATTTGATTTAGATATAAAAGCCTTTGGCGATACAGAAATAGATAATCACCATTTAATAGAAGATCTTGGAATAACTTTGGGAAAAGCTTTAGATAAATGTCTTTTAGATAAAAAAGGAATAGAAAGATACGGTTTTTCTGCAATGCCTATGGATGAAACATTGGTTGCATGTGCATTAGATATTTCTGGAAGACCTTTTTTAGTTTATAATATGAATCCTTTTGACAACAAAGAATTAAATAGCGAAATAATGAATAAAATTCAAGAATTTTCTAGAGAAAAAGAAACTTACGAATTATATAAACATTTTTTTTATTCTCTTTCTTATAACTCTGGAATTACTTTACATTTCAATTTAAAATACGGCGAAAATTTACATCATAATTTAGAAGCATCTTTTAAAGCCTTTGGACAAGCATTAAAAAAAGCAGTTTTTATAGACGAAAAATACAAAGATATATGTCCTTCAACAAAAGGATGCATATAAAATGATAAGCATCATAGACTACGGAATGGGAAATCTAAATAGCGTCCAAAAAGCCTTAGAACTTGCTCTATATCTAGAAAAAATCAATAAAAAAATAATTATAACTTCTGACAAAACAAAAATAGATCAATCTTCTGCTGTAATTTTGCCCGGTGTTGGTGCATTTGGTGAAGCAATGAAAAATCTGAAAAATCTAAATTTAATTGAATTTATACAAGATTTAGTTATAAATAAACAAAAACTTTTTCTTGGAATATGTTTAGGATATCAACTTTTATTTGAAAAAAGTTATGAGCTAGGAGAATTTAATGGTTTAGGACTAATAAAAGGAGAAGTTATAAAATTTAATGAAAATTTAATGAAAGTTCCACATATAGGGTGGAATACTGTAGAATTTCCTGAAAAACAACAAATTTTTAATAAAATACAAAATAATTCTTATTTTTATTTTGTCCACTCTTTTTTCATAGAAGAAGCAAAATCTATAAATAATAAAAAAATAAATACTTTTACAACAGAATATGGGAATAAAAAATTCATATCTGGAATTCAATCTGAAAATATTTACGGATTTCAATTCCATCCAGAAAAAAGCCAAAACAATGGAATACAATTACTAAAAAATTTTGTAAAAAATATTCTATAAAAATTCAAAAAAATAATAAATATACAACAAAATAAAACATTTTATGTTTATATTAAGGGAGAAATCTTGGAAGGAAGAAAATCTTTAAATTATAAAAATATTTCAAAATTTGCTGGAAGCACTATGATTTCCAGAATTTTAGGATATTTTAGAGATATGATGATTGCTAATTTTTTTGGTGCTGGATTTTTTGCGGATGCTTTTTATGTTGCATACAGAGTTCCAAATTTATTTAGAAGACTACTCGGAGAAGGAGCTTTAATTTCTGCTTTTGTTCCTATTTATACAGATTATATTGCTCACAAAACAGAAGAAGAACAACAAAAATTTCTAGACTCTGTATTAACAGTTTTATCTATATTATTAATTTTAATTACGATTTTGGGAATAATATTTACCCCATTTATTTTAAAAATGATTTCCCCAGGATTTATAAACCAACCTGAAAAATTTAGATTAACTGTTCTTTTATCTAGGATAATGTTTCCATTTTTTATTGGAATAGGAATATCTGCATTTTTTATGGGAATTTTATTTGTTTACCAAAATTTTCTACATTCAGCACTATCTTCTTGTTTCTTAAGTATAGCTGATCTGATAGCAATGTTTTTTATATGTCCATTTGTATCAACAAAAACTGCAGTTATTGTTCTATCTGTTGCCGTAGTAGTTGGAGGAGCTTGGCAAACCTACTACCAATGTATTCCTATAATTAAACAAAAAATGAAATTTTCTTTCAATTTTGATCTAAAAAATGAAGGACTAAAAAAAGTCGCAATTTTAATGCTTCCTGCTACTTTTAGCACTGCAGTAGAACAAGTAAATTCTTTTATTGATGTTATTTTTGCTTCATGTTTACAAGAAGGCAGTGTTTCTGCTCTTTATTATGCAAACCGTTTAATGCTACTCCCACTATCTTTATTCGGTATAGCAGTTTCTTCTGTATCTTTACCTTCTATATCAAAATCTGTTATTCTAAAAGATTTTGATACCGTAAAAAAAACATTATGTGAAAATATAAATATTATGTTTTATTTTATAATTCCATCCACTGTAGGATTAATAATTTTGGCAAATCCTATAGTCAAATTATTATTTGAAAGAGGAAAATTTGATAGTTTAGCTACTAGCATGTCAACTTCCACTCTACAATTTTATTGCGTTGGACTTTTTAGTTATTCTTTAGTAAAAATTGTAGTTACTGTTTTTTATGCTTTAAAAGATACAAAAACTCCAGTTAAAATTGCATCTGTTTGTGTTTTAGCCAATATTATAGGAAGTTATCTATTAATGAAAATTCTAAAAGTTGGAGGACTAGCTTTATCAACATCTCTTTCTTCTATTTTAAATTTATCTCTTTTACTATATTTTGTTAGAAAAAGAATCGGAGCCATTGGATTTAGAGCTAGAATTCTAAAAAATTTGATAAAAATTTTAATATCATCACTATTTATGGGAATAGCTTGTTTCTTCTTATATAAAATATTTAAAAATAACAAATTATTGGCAGCAATTTTTCCTATTTTTATTGGAGGAAGTATTTATATATCATTAACATATCTTTTCAAAGTTCAAGAAATAATGTTCATAGCAAATTCAATAAAAAATAAATTCTTAAAAAAATAATTTTTAAATCTTGTTATTAATCAAAAAAATAGCATTTTTAAAAATATATTTGTATAATAAAATTCTATATTTTTGTTTAATATGAATATTAGCTTTATAAAAAAAATGGGAGTTTTCTTTATGCAAAATAATAAAAAAGATTTAATAAAACCATCTATAATTAGAAGA
>CAYQVV010000069.1:0-6731 GCA_964421155.1 uncultured Elusimicrobiaceae bacterium | reverse complement strand
ATATAGAAATTTTTTATAAACGAAAAAGACTTCATTCTTTTTTAAATTATATGACTCCTATTGCTTTTGAATTTTCTATTATAAATTAATTCCTAATCTTTTCGTGTCCACTTTTTTGAGAAAGATCAATGCCGAAATTTGAGATAAAAGCTATTTGGGCGATTTTGGATGCTGCTTGATTATTCGCTGCATCGTTTGAAATTTTTAAAAAATTTTTCGCCATCACTCTTCATTCCCCACCATTTTTATAACTTACAAAATACTTTAAATTTAAATATTTAAAAAAATAATTTGACAAAATTTTTTTAAAAATATAGTTTATATATAAACAATTTATATTTAAACCAAATAGGAGGTATTATGTCTTTAAAGGAAGAATTAAGTCTATATAAATCGATAGAAACAATAGAGCATGAGTGTCTATTAAATATTATTTATACAGGGACATTGCTATCAAAAATATCATATAAACATTTTAGTAAGTTTAATTTAACCGAATCACAATTTAATGTTTTGATGCAACTTAAATATTCAGAAAAAGAAGGTGTTTCTCAAGTTGTTTTAAGTAAACGATTGTTTGTAAATAAGTCAGATATAACAGGATTGATAGATAGATTAGAAAAAGTAAAACTTGTTGAACGTTTGCCACACAAAACTGATCGGAGAGTAAATATTATTAAAATTACAAAATTAGGTTTTGCAAAAGTGGAAGAAACTGAAAAAGAATATTTTAAAATAGTTAATAAAATAATGAAAGGATTAGCAAACAAGAATAAAAAATTAATAGTTAAGTGCATGGAAACAATACGAGATAATGTTAGATTAAACATAGAAAATATGGAGGAATAATGAATAAAAATAAAAGTTTTAATTTATTACTTATTGGACAATCTTTAAGTGCATTTGGAGATAATGCTACTTATTCAGTTATTATGGGAACATTACTTTTTTCCGTCAAAAGTGGGGTCATATCTATTGTGCAGTTTGGTGTTTTGTCTGCAGTTTATGCGAATTGTTTATTTTTGCCATACATTTTATTTGCTCCTATTTTAGGTTGGTTTTCTGATCGTTTTCCAAAAAGAAATATTTTAATATTTGCCAATGTCGTAAAAGCCTTAGGCGCAGTTATTGGATTTATCGGTATTTTTTTAGGCAAAAATTTTTTGATACCTTCATATTTATTAATGGGAATTGGCGCTGCTATTTATTCACCGGCAAAATATGGAATTATCCCAGAAATGAGAACAGAGGAAGAGTTGGTAAAAGCAAATGCATCTATGGAGATGACAACAATATTTTCGATTTTGACTGGAGTTATAGGCGGAAGCTTATTCGTAGATCATATTGGTCCAAAGAATTCTTATTTTATATTATTTATCGTATTTTTATTAGCAATCATTTTCAATATGTTGATAGATAAATCAAATATCTGTGATAAAAATGAAGAAATAACAAAGTCTTTGAAAGATTTTACAGGGTCTTTAAAAAATATAATTTTGACTAAATTGCTTTTTATTCCGATTATTGGTACAACAATTTTTTGGGGCGCTTCATTGTTTGTTAAATTAAATGTTCAAACATGGGGTCAAAATACATTGCATTTGGCTACAGCAACAAAAATATCAATGTTAGCTTTATGGCTTAGTATCGGAATAATATTAGGTAGTTTTATTGCTGGCAAAAAATTTAAAACAGGACAAATAAAACAATCGTGGATATTTGGCTTTTTGATGGGACTTATGATAGTTTTAACCGCTTTAAAATATGTAAATTATTCATTGATTGTTTTTGAGTTAATTCTTATAGGTATGACCGGCGGTATTTTTTTAATTCCGCTCAATGCAGAAGTGCAAGCAAAAACAGGTGTTCACAGCATTGGAAAAGTTATAGCTATTCAGAATTTTCTAGAAAATTTGGCAATGCTTTTAAGCGCAGGAGTATTTTGGTATTTAAATAAAATTTCATTATCTCCAACAAAAACATTATTTATTATAGGAGGAATTTTATGTTTATTAAATTTATTTTTATTAAGACCATTATTGAAAAAAGCTTAAGGATATTTTTGAAGTTATATTTTAGATTTTTTCATAATATAAAAATTTATGGACAAGAAAATATACCAAAAGAATTAAAAAAATTGATTGTAATTTCAAATCATGCAAGTTTATTAGATGGTTTGATAATTTGGACATTTTTAGAGTTGGATTTTAAAATTTTGGTGGATAGACTTACAGCACAAAAGCCTTTTTTAAAATTATTTATGAATAATAATTATACAGTTAAAATTGATTCTATGAATCCATATGCACTAAAAGAAATCATTGAAAAAGTAAATAATGGTCAGCCACTTTTGGTTTTTCCTGAAGGCAGAATAAGTACTACTGGAAGTATAATGAAAATATATGAGGGTACTGGTTTTATAGCTTATAAAACTGGTGCTAATATTTTGCCAATATATTTGAAAAATACATATTCAACAAAATTTTCTACAAGAAAAAATGGGACAAAATTATTCGCGCCAATCACTATGATAATTGGAAAATTACAAAATCCAATAAATGTAAGTAATTTTCCTCATATTAAGCAGAAAAAGGAATCAGTGAAAATAATTTATAAAATTTTAACTGATCTGTGTTATGAATCACATAATTTTCCTACAACTTTAGGAAGAGAGTTTATAAAGATTTGCAAAGAAAATAAAAACAGAATTGCTTTCAAAGACGCTACTCAAAAAGAAGTAAGTTATAAAAATGCTTTAATATCATCTTTTGCATTAGGAAATCATTTTTTAAAGTACAAGGATAAAAATATCGGAATATTATTGCCAAATTTAACTGTAACAGTTTTAATATTTATGGGTTTGCAATTATTCAAAAAAGTCCCAGCTTTTTTAAATTATTCTAGCGGAATAAATGCATTGAAACAGGCAATGGAAATCGGGGATTTGAGAGTGATTATTACTTCAAAACAATTTTTAGAAAAGATTAAACTAGATGAAAAAGATTTTGAAGGAAAAGAACTTGTTTATATCGAGAATTTAAAAAATGAGATTTCATTTAGAGATAAAATAAAAGCTTTTATTCAAAGTAAATTTTCAAAAAAATTTTTAACATTTTCACAAGGTGATGAAAAAGAAACAGCAATTATTCTTTTTACTTCTGGCTCAGAAGGAATTCCAAAAGGTGTTTGTTTGTCGCACGAAAATATTATTTCAAATATTTATCAAACAATGGCAAAAATTGATATTCGAGATACTGATTTTATTTTAAATGCTTTACCGATATTTCATAGTTTTGGATTAACTATTGGAACATTGATGCCTATTTTTGCAAATGCCAAAGTTTTTTTATATGTAAGTCCTCTGCATTATAGAGTTGTTCCTGAAATAGCCTATGATCAAAATTGCACAATTATGCTCGGTACTAATACTTTTTTGAATGGTTTTGCTAAAAAAGCACATCCATATGATTTTTACTCTATGAGATATATTTTTTGCGGAGCAGAAGCATTGAGCGAATCTGTTTTTGAAAAATATTCGAAAATTTATGGTATTAGAGTTTTGTCTGGCTATGGTGCGACCGAATGCTCTCCTGTTATTAGCATAAATAATGCGATTGAAAATGAACATGGAAGTGTTGGCAAGATTTTGCCAGGAATCGAATATAAACTTGTGGCTGTTGAAGGAGTTGATAATAAAAATGGTAGAGTTGGCCGCCTTTATGTTCGCGGGAAAAATGTTATGAAAGGTTATTTGAAAAATGAAAAAGCTAATCAAAAATATTTAGTTGAAGACGCAGGCTGGTATGATACTGGAGATATAGTTGAATTTACAGCTGAAGGGTTTTTGAAAATTGTCGGACGAATGAAAAGATTTGCAAAAATAAGTGGAGAAATGATTTCTCTTACAGCTGTAGAAGATGCTATGCAAAATCAATTTGGAGAACGCAAAGAAATAGCATTAACTACAACTTTAGATGAAAAAAAAGGAGAAAAAATAATTTTGATAGCTAATCACTCATCGATTGAAATTAGTTTTGTCCGTGAAATATTAAAAAACAAAGGTTTTTCAGAACTCGCTTGTCCACGAGAAATAATATACGTCAAAGAAATTCCAAAACTTGGAACTGGCAAAGTAGATTATGTGAAGTTAAAGGAATTAATTTAAGATTCAGAGAGTCAGGAGTAAAAAAATGGCTGGACTGTATAAAAAACAAGTTTATATTAAAGAAATAGAAATTAACTATAAGAAAAAAAGAATAAAGTCAAAATTTAATAATGTGAAATTAACAGACCCGAAAATTGTTTATGAGTTATTTTATTATTTACAAAATGATTCAAAAGAAAAAATAATTACAATAAGCCTAGATAGACATATGAAAATTTTATGCTATGAAATAGTTGCTATAGGAGGAATTGATGGTATTTACACAAGGGAATTTGAAGTTATACGATCTGCAGTAGCATTAAATGCTTATGGAATTATAGTAGTTCATAATCATCCGAGTGGAAATCCAGAACCAAGTGATACTGATATTATTTTTACTAAAAAATTATTGTTTTTGGCTGAAACAGGAGGTTTGAACTTTTATGATCACATAATAATAGGAAATAATAATTATTATAGTATAGATGAAAATTATTCTATGAAAAAATTATACGAAGAAAAAATACAAAAAAATAATTTGGATAATATTTTATGAAAAAAACATTTTTAATTTTAATTTTTATATTTCTATCATTTTGTTTTTTGGCTGCTCAAGAAAATTTTGAATATATAGTTCTTGTTCATGGTTTATGCCGAACATCTAAATCTATGAATTATCTTAACAAAAAATTGAAAGCAGAGAATTATAAGGTGATTAATTTTGATTACAACTCTAAAAAAATGACAGTAGAAGAAATTTCTGATTTGCTAAAATTTGAGATAGAAAAATTTTGTACTGATAAAACAAAAAAAATTAATTTTATTACACATTCTATGGGTGGAATTGTAGTTAGATATTATTTAGTTAAATATAAACCAAATAATATTGCCCGGATCGTTATGTTGTCGCCACCAAACCATGGTTCAGAAATAGTAGATAGAGCAGAAAATAGTATATTTTTAAAATGGATATTTGAAAAATATAATGGAGTTAATTTTACAAAACTTGGAAAAAATGAAAATTTTTTGAAAAAATTAGAGGATATGGAAAAATTACAAAATAATAAATATGAAATTGGCATAATAACAGGAGATAGGAGTTGGAATCCATTATTTTCATTTTGGATAAATGGAAGAGATGATGGGAAAGTTAGTGTTGAAAGCGCTAAACTAGATAATATAAAAAATTTTTTGGTTGTAGATGCAAGTCATACTTTTATTATGAATAGAAAAATTGTTTTTGAGCAGATAATATATTTTTTTGATAATGGAGTTTTTAAGAAATAGTTCAATTGTCTGGAGGAAGCATGAAATCAATAGGAATAATTATTTTGGTTATGCTTGGATTATTTGTTTTGTTTGTAGGCGGATGTTTTTTTTATTTATTACTATGAAATAAAGGAGGACTTATGAAAGTAATATTAATAATTATTGTCATTTGTTTAGCAGCATTGGTTGTTGTTTTTGGTGGATGCTTTGCCCCTCAGTATCAAAAACAAGTTAATGGAGATACAAAATATGAAAATAGAAACAAATAGTTGCTGCCCACTTTGTAAAAAAATATTACCAGCTACAAAACAAATAGAAGGGAATAATGTTTATCTTTTAAAAACATGTGAAGAGCACGGTTCATTTAAAGTTTTAATCAGTAAAGATGCAAATCGTTTTTTTGACAAAACATTTAGTTCAGAAGGAAAAGCAGTTTATGAACATCAGACGGTTAAAGATAAAGGTTGTCCGACTGATTGCGGATTGTGTCCAGATCATAAGCAACATCTTTGTTCTGCGTTAATTGAAATAACGGATACATGTAATCTTAGTTGTCCTATTTGTTTTTTTGATCGTTTTGGGGAAAATGAAATTTCTTTGGATGAGTTCAAAAATAGACTTGCAACAATAATGAGAACAGAAAATGGCAAGCTTGATGTATTGCAGATTTCTGGTGGTGAACCAACTCTTCATTCTAATTTTTCTGAAATATTAAAATATGCAGTCGAGCAAAATATTACGAGAGTTTTGATTAATACAAATGGGCTTAGCTTGCTTTCGGATGTAGAGGTTTTTGAAACTATTAGAAAATTTCGAGATAAAGTTGAGATTTATTTTCAGTTTGATGGTTTCAATGAATCTGCAAACATAAAATTAAGAGGCAAAAATTTGTTGCAAGAAAAGTTGGCCATCATTGAAAAACTTGATAATGCTGATATTAAAATTTGTCTTGCTGTTACAGTAATTCCTGAGAATTTATCTGAGCTGAACAATATTATGGATCTAGCCGTAAAAACTAAAAATATTACAGGAATTACTTTTCAGAGGTTTACAAAAACTGGAATTGGGGAACAATCTGAGCAAGCTAGTTTGGTGCAAGAATATATTCTAGAAGCAATATCTGACACAGAATATTTAAAATACAACCATATTGTGCCTCTTCCATGTTCGCACGAAAATTGCACTTCTGTTTCATTTGTTTTTATTGTTGATGATAAAACGTATTCACTCGGTGATTTTATAGACTATGCAAAACATCAAGATGTTATAAAAAACAAAATAGGTTTTGATTCTACGATACTTGATTATGTAAAAAAAG
>CAYQVV010000068.1:0-6749 GCA_964421155.1 uncultured Elusimicrobiaceae bacterium | reverse complement strand
ATGATTATTTTTTTTGTGATTTTATTTAGTTCAATAAGAAGTTCTTTGTCTATTTTTATAATTTCTAATATTTTTTTTTTATTTATTGAAAAGTCAGTATTTAAAATTTGTTTATTTTTTGTTTTGAATAAAGAGACTACGGCTTTATAGAATTCTGAATTTTTATTATCATATTCTTTTTGGACAATTTCATCTGCACTTTCAGTATAAAATCCAAATTTTTTTAAAAGTTTTAATACAAAAGTTTTTCCACTGCCAATATTTCCAGTTAGTCCTATAACAATTCCATTTTTTTTGTTTAGTTTTATATTTTTTTTATACATTTTTATTATTTTCTAAAAAATTTTGGATTTCTTTTATAGCATCTTTTTTTGTTTTAATTTCTCCGAGATTTTGTTTTTCATCTAAAATATCTAAAATTTCGCCTATTTTTTTGCTAGGTTGTAAATTAAATAATTTCATAATTTCGTTTCCATTTAAAAACCTATCAATTTTAATTTTTTCTTTATCTTTTATATACCAAGACAATATTTTTTTTATAAAGTCACAGCATCTTGTAAAATCTTCATAAGCATGAAATTCTTTTATAGAAATTTTTTGTTTGTAAGAAATATTTTTTGCTCCTCTTATTGAAGCTAAGACATCTGCTAATGTAAATAAAAGAATTCCTATCCCAATATTTTCTGTTCTTTTGAAAAATCTGTAGCTAGCTTTATCTGATATTTCGTTTGTTTTTGCTAGGTTTCCAGCTTGCATATGAAATAAAGTAGAGTTTTTTATAAAATTTATTTCTTTGTTGCTGAATTTTAAATTTTTTAAAATAGGTTCTATTTTTGTTGCAGAAACTTCATCATGTTTAAAAAAGTGAATTTTTTCATTTGATATTGATAAACATTCGGGTTTGCCAATATCATGAAATAAACATAATAATTTTAATCCAGCTAAATTATTTTTTAAATATTTTTTGAATATTTTTATAATTTTTTTGTCTAAATCAGATTCTGTATTAAAAATTTTATTTAAATGTTTTATAATAAATTCAAAACAAAATAAAGTTTCCAATAAATGCCCATAAAGCCCGTCTTCGTGATAATAAAATTTTATTTGTTTTTTTAGAAATGAAATTTCATCCCCAAATATATTTTCAATTAATAAATTTTTATCCATTTCTAAAATAGAATTGAATATGTTTTTGTTTGAGCTAAAAATTTTTATGATTTCATCGTGAATTCTTTCTTTTGAGGATTTATTTATTAGATTTGATTCTTTGTATATTAAATTTTTTGTTTCAGGATCTATTTTGAAATTATTTTTTATTGCAATTCTAAAACATCTAAGCAATCTCAAAGGATCATCATCAAATATTAAATTAGAAACTTTTTTTATAGTTTTATTATTGATATCTTCTTTTCCTAAGCAGGGATCTATTAAAGAATTATTTTTTATTTCAAAAATGTTGGAGTTTAAAGTTTTTATAAAATTTTCTAGAGAAATAGCAATAGCATTTATAGTAAAATCTCTTTGTTTTAAATCCGATATTATATTATTTTTTTCTCCTCTAAATTCTGTAAAATCAAAACATAAATTTTTTTTTGAATTTATTTTTTTTACTACACGAAAACTTTTTGTTTCTTCATCTAAAATTATAAAAGCACCTTTAATTTTTTTTGCAAATTCTAGTGCAAAGTCTTTTGTTTTTTTACTTAATGCAAAGTCTATATCGTCGGATATTTTTTTAAAAAAAAAATCCCTCAAAAATCCGCCTACAATAAAAATTTCTACATCTTTAAAAGGGTTTTTATTTAAATTGTCTATAATTTTTATATAGTTATATATGGTTTTAATTTTTATTTGATTTTTTGATATTTTGTCCATAAATTTTCTCATAAATGAATTTTATTTTTATAGATTATAAATTATAGATTTTTAGATTAAAAAATGATAGTATAAAAATGAATTCTAATAATAAAAATATTGTAGGAGATCTATAATGAATGTTTTGATTTTAGGTAGTGGAGCTAGAGAACATGCTATAGCTTGGAAAATAAAACAATCAAAAAAAGTAAAATCTATATTTGTTTTGCCTGGCAATCCAGGCATTTTGGAGCAAAATTTAGGTAAGTGCATAGAGGGGAATCCTTTGGATTTTGATTTTGTTAATAAAGTTTGTTTAGAAAATGATATAAATTTTATTATAGTTGGACCAGAAGCCCCATTAGTGAATGGAGTTGTAGATTATTTCGAGATTAATAATAGTTCTATAAAAGTTTTTGGTCCAAACAAAAAAGCTGCTCAATTAGAAGGAAGCAAATGTTTTTCAAAAAATGTTTTAGATAAATATCAAGTTCCTACAGCTAGATTTAAGAATTTTGAAAATGAAACAATAGAAGAAATTATGAAATTTGTAGATGAATTGACAAGGAAAGATGGGTTCCCAGTTGTAATAAAAGCTGATGGCCTTGCAGGTGGAAAAGGAGTAATTATTGCTGAAAATAGAAATGAAGCATCAGAATCTATAGAAGAAATTTTAAATAAAAAAATTTTTGGAGAGGCTGGGAATAAAATAGTTGTAGAAGAATTTCTAAAAGGTTATGAAGTATCTTTGCATTTATTAGTTAATGAAAATCAATATAAACTTTTGCCATTTTCCCAGGATCACAAACAGGTTTTTGATAATGATAAAGGTCCAAATACTGGAGGAATGGGAGCATATTCACCATGTCCGTTAATTTCTGATGAATTACAAAAAAAAATAGAAACTAAAATTATAAAACCATTTTTGAATGGCTTGATAAAAGAAGGGATTAAATATAAAGGTATTTTATATATTGGACTTATGATTTGTAATAATGAACCTTTTGTTTTGGAATTTAATGTTAGATTAGGAGATCCAGAAACACAAGTTTTATTACCTCTTTTGGATGTTGATTTATTGGAAATTATGGAATATATAGCTTCTGACAAAAAAGAAGAATTTGAAAAATTTGAAATGAGAATAAAAAATGAATTTGCAATAGCTATAACTTGTGCATCAAAAGGATATCCTGGGAAATATGAAAATGATAAAAAGATAAATATAAATTATTCTTCATTTGAAAATGACGATAAACTTTTGATTTTTCATGCAGGGACAAAATTGGAAGATAATGGAGTTTTATTAACTAATGGTGGAAGAGTTTTGACTTTTGTTGCTTTTGATGAGACTTTGAAAAAAAGCATAAAAAGAGCGTATGGGAATATAGGAAATGTTACTTTTGATGGAATGCATTATAGAAAAGATATTGGGCAGAGAAAATGCTTAGAAGATTTTTTAAATATTTAAAATAATTTTAAAATAAAAGGCTGTTTATGGCTAAAAAGAAAAAGCAAAAAGAAAAAATATTTATACAAGATAAAAATATAGAGATAAAACAAACAATTCTTGCAAATTGTCAATATGGACAGACAAGAGTTGCAATATTGACAAATTCTGAAATTACAGATTTGTTTATAGAGCGGGAAAGTGATGAAAATATATTAGGCAATATTTATATGGCGAGCATTACTAATATTATGCCTAATTTAGAAGCTATGTTTTTAGATGCAGGATTGGAAAAATCAGTTTATTTATCTTTTAATGAGATAAAAAATTTTGATGTTCAAAATTATAAAAAAGGCGATAAACTTTTAATTCAAATAACCAAAGGTCCTATAAATACAAAAGGTGCAAAAGCGACTACAAATATTTCTTTTCCTGGTAGATATATAGTTTATGCTCCTTTAGACGAAGGAATAGGTGTTTCAAAAAATATTTCTGATGATGAGAAAAGAGATTTTTTAAAGACTAATGTTTCAAAATTGGCAAAAAAAATTCAAGGTGGATTTATTTGTAGAACAGAATCCGAACAGATTGTAGATAATGCAGATATGATAAAAATTTTGAAATCAGAAATAAAAACACTTTTAAAAATTTGGGAAGATATTAATTTAAAATTTAATGAACAGAAATTAAAAAATAAAACTTCAGAATTATTACATAAAGATTTTAATGTACTTTTGAAATTGGTTAGAGAAAAATTGAATGAAAAAGTTGAAGAATTTATTATAGATTCAAAATCAGAATATAAAGAAGTTCTAAGATTTGTAAAAATGATTTCTCCTAATCTGCAAGATAAAATAAAATTTTATAATGATAAAAAAAATTTATTTGAGGCTTATGAAATAGAATCAGTTTTGAATAAAATAGTTAGGCAAAAAATTTATTTAAAATCTGGCGGATATTTAATAATACAAGAAGCTGAATCTTTGTGTGCAATAGATGTTAATAGTGGAAGAACTAAAGGACAAAATCTAGAAGAAGTCACTCTAAAAACTAATTTAGAAGCAGTAAAAGAAATAGCCTTACAGTTAAGACTTAGAAATATTGGAGGAATAATAGTTATCGATTTTATTGATATGTATTCAGAAGATCAAAAAGAAAAAATTTTGGAAGCTATGAAAACTGCTGTTCAATTTGACAAGGCCAAAATTAAAATTTTGCCTATAACACAAATGGGACTGATAGAAATGACAAGGCAAAGAAAAACAGAAAGCATTCTTAGTTTTTTATCTGAAGAATGTCCGTATTGTAAAGGAACAGGTAGAATTTATTCAAAAGATACAATAATTTTGAATATAAAACATGATTTATTGGAAAGAATTAAAGATTATGCAAATAGCAAAAGAAAGAAAAAATATAGAAGTTTTGAGATATTGTTGAATCCAGATTATAAAAAATTTATAACAAAACAAAAATTATCATTTTTACAAAATGATATTTCAGAAATGATAAACATTATATACGATTACAAAATTAATATAAATAGATATGAAATAATAATAAAAGATAGCAATAAAGAAATTAAAGGGGAAGAAAATGAGAGGGAAAGTTAAAACTAATTATTTTTTAATTTTATTTGGAATTGCTATGTTTTTTTTAGGATGTGGAGATTATCAAGATTATGTTCAACAAAATGTATTGCCTCAACATATAAAAAAGATAGCGGTTATGAAATTTAAAGATACTTTTAATCAACCTGCTTTTAAAGATAAGTTATATTTTACATTAAAAGACAGATTTACTATGGATAGAAGAGTAGATGTTGTAAATATTGAATTTGCAGATGCAGTTTTAATTGGGAATATTAGTAGATATATATTGCAACCTTTACAATATGACAGCAATAAAAATGTAACTAGATATTTGCTTTGGGTTTGGGTAGATATTTCTTTATATGATGCTACAACGAAAAATGTTTTATGGACAGAAGAAAAATTAGAATCAAAAATAGAGTTTAATACAAATTCAAAGAGTAGTAGTTTTGAAGTAACTACGGAATCAGAAGCACAAGATATTTCTATAAATAATTTAGCTGACAGTATTGTAAAAAGAACAATAGATGGTTGGTTTTATTCTTCAGGAGTAAAAGAAACTGTTTATGCTTAATAGTTTGAATTTGTACCAATTTTTTTATGAGACAATATTTGGTAAGATTTCTATTTCTGCAACAGATTTTGAAATTGTTTCTTTGTCTTTTGGTTTAAACAAAAATGATAAATGTATATTTATTGAGACAGATTTAATAAGAAATGCATATTTAGAAATTTGTGAATATTTTGATGGAAAAAGAAAAAGTTTTGATGTGCCTTTAAAGATAGAGGGGACAGAATTTCAAAAAAAAGTTTGGAATTGTTTAATTTCAATTCCATATGGGGAAACAAGGACATATAAAGAAATTACAGAGATAGTCGGTTATAAAAAAGCTTATAGAGCCGTAGGCTTGGCAAATAACAGAAATCCTATAGGAATTTTTATTCCTTGCCATAGAATTATAGGAACAAATGGAAATTTAATAGGATATAAATACGGACTAGAAATAAAGGAAAAACTTTTAAATTTAGAAAAAAGATATTCTTAATAGCTTTTTATTTCTTTTTCCATTTGTCTTTTTATATCTTTTTCTTTTAAGACTTGTTTTTTATCAAAAGTATGTTTTCCTTTGACTAGAGCAATTTTTATTTTTAAGTAATTCCTTTTATTAAAATATGCACTTAAAGGAACCATGCTCATTCCTTTTTCATCAATTTTCCCTCTAATTTTGTCTATTTCTTTTTTGTGAAGTAATAATTTTCTACTTCTAGTCGGATCATATGAATCAAAATTTGAAATTTTTTCATAAACAGCAATATGTGTATTTATAAGAAATGCTTCATTGTTTTTGATTTTTACAAAACTATCTTTTAAATTTATTCTGCCTTCTCTAATACATTTTATTTCAGGTCCAAAAAGTTGAATACCAGCTTCAAATTCTTCTATTATAAAATAATCGTGATATGCTTTTCTATTTACTACAGATTCCATTTATTTTCAATTCCTTTATTTTGAATTTTTTTGTATAATAGATTTTATACAAAATTTATAAAAAATAAAATAAAAATCATTTATGAAACAAATTAATACTATCCTAACTAAATATTTTTTAGAGAAAAATATCAATTGCCAAAAAATGTCTGAATATGATATAATTATAAATTTACTACAAAAATATATCTCTAGTATAGAAGATATTAGTCTAAAAGATGGAATTTTGTATTTAGAAGTTATGTCAAACATCCATAGATTTGAATTAAATGTCAGAAAAAAACAAATTTTAATGGAATTAAATAAATTAAATATAAGAATAAAAATAAAAGATTTAAAAATAATTAGTAAAGGACAAAAAAGTTTTTAA
>CAYQVV010000067.1:5276-6751 GCA_964421155.1 uncultured Elusimicrobiaceae bacterium | reverse complement strand
AGTTTTTATTTCATAATTTTTTTGCCTTCCAAAAGATAAAATAATATTTATACATAAATTTAAAGATTCAAAAATATTCAAATTAAATAAAATTTCTCCGTCTTCTCTTTCTATATATGGCTTCCCTCTTCTAAAACTTATAAAATCTATTATAGGAAATATATTTAAAAGTTTTAATTGTGTTTCTAAAAACGACATTTTTTCTACAATAATATTTCTAGTTTTTAAATAAATCTTTCTTTCTAATGGACCATAATTACTCCATAAATTAGTCAATGGAGAAATATTTTGATTAGGATTTTGATTAGGATTAGAATTTTCTACAAATCTTACCCTTTTCTGGCTATTAGATAATTGAGTTTGATTTATTAAAGGAATCTCTTCTGCCATAAAAAAAGAACTTCTTTCCTGAGACATTAAAAATGAGGAAGGCAAAATCTGTTGTAATGTTGGATAGAAATTAAAAAAAGGATCTATTTTTTTTATTATGCCTAATATTTGATAGGAAACATGACTAATTCTAAAAAACAATCTGTAAAATTTAAAAAGACTGGAATTTACAACAAAATTTTGTACCATAAAATGATTTTTTACATCCTCAACTGAAAAGCTTATAAAAGGAACTCTATTTATTGTTTCCAAAAAATTTTGCAAAGGACTTGCAAATATACTTAAAAAAACTTTCTCTTCAGATTCTTCAAATTTTTGACCCAAGATACTTAAATCAACAAAATTTGGATTTAATCTATCGTCTATTTTTTGAATAAAATTACTTGGGAAAAATAAAGTATTTATTTCTTTTTCCCCATGAGTTCCATAAAATAATAAACTTACATCAAATGTTTTATGTGCTTTTGGAATAAAAATTTTAACAATTCTATTATTAGCCTCTCTAAAATTTTTTGCAAAATTTGGACTAGTAGTCACTTGAACTGTTCCGCTTGTTGTCTCAGAAGTAGAATCTCCACCTCTTTTCCCAGAAAATATAAATTCTAATCCTTTTCTATTACAAGAAACATCAAAAACATTATATTTTGGGTTCCCTCTATCTCCAATAAGAAAAATTTTTTCAATATCTTTCTCATTAAGACCTACTAGTGCTCTATAAGCAACTATATTTTCTGACATAAACCGAAATAACGCAAAGTCTTTTCTTTTTATTCTTTCTTCAAAATATAAATTCTTAATTAACAAATTTAAGTCTCTATATAATTCGAATCTTAACTCATAAATATTTTTAGCCATACAAATATTTACAAAATGTATATATGCCTCTTTCTCTTTTGCATTTGGCAACAAATCTTTATTTTTTGCTTTTTTTACTTTTTCTCTAATCTCAATTAATTTTTCTTTCAAAACCTTTTGTGCATCTAATATTTGCTCATTAGATGAATTTAAATTATATAAAACTTCCAAAGATGATTTTATTTCTAAAAAAATTTCTTGAAATGAATTATCTATTTTTAATAAATTTT
>CAYQVV010000067.1:0-5176 GCA_964421155.1 uncultured Elusimicrobiaceae bacterium | reverse complement strand
GATTTTATTTCTAAAAAAATTTCTTGAAATGAATTATCTATTTTTAATAAATTTTTAAATCTTTCATATTCATATTGTCCTGCAATTGAATATATATAATATATAACACTATCAAATATTTCTGTATTATTTAAAATATACGAAACTAAGTCTTTTATTTCTGACAAATTCTTTATTTGAGAAATATTTATCTTTTCTTCTTCTCTTACGGGATATAATTCAAAATTTTCTATTATTTCAAATTTTTGTTTCAAATTCCCATATCTTTGCCAAATAGGATTTTTAATCTCTTCAGGCATACTTTCTATCAAAAAATAAATATTTTGCAAATTTATAATGAACATGTTTAAAACTCTTTTTTCTATCTGCTGATTCCCATTTTTTAGTCCATTGTTTATTTCTCTAAGAATTCTAATCCAATCTAATTTTGTAATATAATTTTGTTCTAAAGGTTTCAAATTCTGTAAGTCTCTGAATCCATTTATAAAATTTATAAATTTTTCAAATGTTATATTTTTATCTACTTTCAGAAATAAATCATATATTTCTAGTAAAGAATTAAAATCCAAATTTTCTAATTCTAATTTTTCTATTATCTGCAAAAAATAATCATTTGGGATCAAATTTAAAGCTGTTTGATGTGGATTTTCATAAGGCAAATCATAATAATCAATAATTGCTTCTACCGCTTCATGTTCTATAATTTTTTTAAAACTTTCTTGATAATTTATACCTAAATCTCTTAATAATTCAAATATTTTAAAAGTCCCTATTGTTGTTCTTATTTTTATTTCACATTTTATAAAGTTACCACTATATTGTGACAAAATAAAAGGAACTTCTATTTTTCCCTGAAAATTTATTTCATCTCCCTCAACTATTTCAAACTCAACTTTTTTTAAACTAAAATATGAACTTTGAATTGTATATTCGTTCAACGAAAATTCATTTTTATTTGCTTCTAAAAATAATTTTTTAAATTCAATTTGTTCTTTATTTGATACAAAATCAAAAAATAACCAAAAATTATCATATACATTAAAAATTTGAAAAATTTTATCTGGTTGTATTAATTGTTTCTTAAAAAAATTTGTTCCATCAAAAAAACCTTCTCCATTTTTATATTGAGTTTTCCCTCGCCAAAAAACTAATGGATATATATCTAATCTAAAAAGTCTTAGTTGCATTAAAAAAATTTCTTTTAATTCTTGTGCTTGGAATTTTTCATATTCTTCTAATCTTAACCAGTTATTCTCTTTTATGTTTTTTTCTAAAAATGTTTCAATATCTTCTTCTGTCATTTGCAGAATCATTTTTTGAAATTTTCTTTGCATTTCCCCTGATTCTCTCAAAGCTATCTCATGTGCTTCTTCTTGCTCCACTCCTTGTCGAATTAATGTTAACTCTTTTTTCTCATGTTCTATAATCTCTTGTATCAATTTTTCATATTCTTCTTCCCATATAAAATCTTTAGTTTGTTTCAAAATCTCTACCATTTTTTTTGTCATAACCAACTCTAAATTTTCAAATTCATCATAATGAGCTTCAATTCCTATAACTGAGTCTTCTCCTTCAACTTTACTATTTTCAACTACTCGTATTTTAACTTTTTTATCCGCTTCTTTAAAAATTTTTTTAATATCTATAATATTTAAAAATTCATCAATAAATATTGCCATTTCTTTCAATAATTCAACCGTAGGATATGTTATTAATCCTTTCACTTTCCCTAAATATGCACTAGATTCTTCTTGCTCATTTTCTAAATCTTCATAAAATATATCTTTCCTAATGTCTTTTATAGACTTATTTTCAGTTTCTATGTATTCCCAAAACTTTTGCTCCATATAATAAAATGAAAAATTAAAATTAAATTTAGGTTTCAACTTTATAAAATCAATAACCTTTTCAATAGATTCTTTATCTAAATTTTTTATTTTATTAAAAAGTTTGTCCAACTTTTGAATAATTTGAAAATTTGGAAAATTGTGAAAATTTTTAATATTTTGCCAATTTTGAAGAATATATTGTTGCAAAATTAAAAAAGATTCTATATCCAAATTATTTTGTATCCCTAACTCTATAAAAAGTAACAAAATATTGGATTCCCCTTTATTATAAAAAAAATAGTTATTAATAATTTGGGAATTAATCATAAACCATTCAAAAATAACATCTATATTATTTTTCATATATTCTACATATTGATTTTGATTCAAAAAAGGGGAAATAATTGCAATAAAATTAGAAAAATCATGCATTGAAAATTTCAAAAAAATTTTGACAAATTTTTCATTTTTAAATTTTTCTAAATTTCTATTCATAATTAGATAAGATGTATCTTTCAAAGAAGTATCATCTTCTAAAAAATTATTTAATAATGGAAAATATTTATAAAAAAAATTGTTACAAGAAGTTAAATACTCAACTTTTAAAATAGGGTCATCGAAAAAATCTTGTATTATTCCTTTTGTTTTATAGTTATTCATTAATCTTAAAAAATTCCCATATAAAACTATTAAATTTAAAACCTGAAATTTTTGTTCTTTTGATATATTTAATTTTTTCAATATCATAAAAATATTTTTAGCATCCCAAGATTCTTTCACTCTCATAATATCTATACTATCTGCTATATTTATTATCATTGCTATTTTGTCTGCTTGAGTTGGATAATCCAAATATACTCTTGTATCTTTAAATGTAACTGCTGTCCTTATTTCTGATAATTCTTTTATATCAAACCCCAAAAACATCAAAAATTCTGTTGCAAGTGCTGCACTTTCTTGATCCCAAAAATCCTGACCTTCTCCTCTTCTACAAGAATCATGAAATATTGCATATACTACAGCAATAAATTTATCTTTTCCTTCTATACCCAATATATCGCATAAATCCTTTACCATTTTATATACTCTAAATATGTGTCGTTTATCATGCACAATTCTTTCCTTATAATTTTCAGAATCATCCCCATTAAAAGGGATTTCAGATGATTTAGGCATATCTAGTTGATAATAGTTATCTATCATAAATTCTGCTATAAACTCCATAAAAAAATCTAACTTATTATTCTCAACAAAAAAATCTTGTTTTATTTCTATTTTATTTCTTTCCTTTATAATAAGAAATTTTTCAAATTCTTTTTTTATAAATAAAAAGTTCTGAACATCTCTTTGAATTTTACTTTCTTGTTGAATTTGTAATTGTGTTTGATATTTAGGCTCAAATTCTAATTGAATTTGAGATTGTATTTGTAGTTGAGCTTTTAATTTTCCTTGTTCATATGATCCTTCTGAAATTTCTGAAAAAAGAAATTGTGGCATTTCTAATAGAGGTGGCATTTCTAATAAAGGAAATAATTTAGAATCTTTTTTAGAATCTTTCAATTGAGACAATATTTGTAATGGTCTCTTTACTGAATCTATTTGATAATCTAAACTTTCTATTTTTTTAGTAGGTAATTGTTGTTGAGGATATTTTTTAGAATCTTTCAATGGATCAAGATCTATTCTAGAATCTTGTTTTTGTGTAATTTTTACTTTTGTTCCTTTTTGAATTTGAAAAATTTGATTTTGTTTTTGTGCAGTACTGGTTTGTGACTGAAAATTTGAAACTTCTAATCCTTCTGCTTCTTTTACCTCATATCCTTGAGATTGAAATTGACTAAATTTAGAATGTTGCTCTTGCTCAAAAACAACTCCCGATTCTTTCTTTGAAGTAGATTTATAAGTTTGTGTTTCTGAAAATCTTGTCTGTTCCTGTGAAAATTCCGCTTTTCTTTCCTTTGTTTTTTCGGCTTTATATTTCTGTTCTTGTAAAAATAAATGAGTCTGATTATCTTCTAGTTTAGAGCTTTGCTTTTGATTTGTATCAACATCTATTTCTTCTTGAGTTGTTGAAACAAGTCTTTGATTTTGATAATTAAGATCTTTAAATTGAGATACATTAACTTCTCCGTCAATTTCTAAAGCTTCATAATCTTGACTTTGCTCAAAAGTTACTTTATTTATAAATTCTCTCTTTAAATATTCACTCACAGCCTCGATAAAAGTCTCTGCAAATTCAACATCTGACCCTGCCTTTTGCAAACTATAAACAGGATTAATTTCATTATAATTTTGTAAAAATTTTATAATTGTATCATTAGAATTCTCTTCTTCTTTTATTGGCTCAAAAGATAATCCTAGCTTTACAAAAACCTTTAATCCTATAGACTCCTCTGGCAAAATTCTAATTTCTCCCTCTTTTCTATTAACTTGAAACTCCATTCTAGGGAAAAAATCCATATACTTTACAATTGGACAAATATTTAACTTTAAAGTTTGTGATTCTAAAAATTCCAATTTTTTGTTAACAAATATAATAAATTCCCCAAAAATTTTTTTAAACTTTTCCAATATATTATATGAAAAAACAACTGACATTTGAGTATTATTTGTATAAACTTGAACTTTGTATGGAACAATTTCTTTTTTTTGTTCTAAAATTTTCAAAGGAGCTATTTTTTCTAAATTTTTTAAAACATTTAATTCTTGAAATAAAAACTCTGAAGGAATCGGATTTGTTAATGTTGGAAAAAATAAAAAACCTGTGTCTATATTTCTTATTATGTCAAACAATTCAAAAATATTTTTACTCATCTGAAAAAATAAATCTCTATATTGATATTGCTCTAATTTAAATTTTCTATTAGAATAAAAATTTTCCATTACCTCATATTCTCTCATTTTTTTCATCAATTCTAATGGAAAAAAAGGAATGCTCTTTATGTTAATTAAAAAACTTTTAAATAAATTTAAAAATAACATATGAAAAATTAAAGACTCATCTTTAATATATACATTATCTTCAATAGATTCAAAATCTACAAAATTAGGGTTTTCTATTTCTCCTATCCTTTTTATAAAACAAGAAGGGATTTCAAAAAGATTTATTTCTGCTCTATTATGATTTTGTCTAGATAATAAAGAAACATCAAATGTTACTATATCTTTTGGTAAATAAATCTCAGAAACATAAGATGTCTCTTGCACTAATTCTTCTTTAGCATATTTTCCCGCGATTTTTTTATATACCGTAACTTGTGTTAATCCTGTTGTTGTCTGTCTTGAATCATTTCCTTTTTTCCCTGAATAAAAATATTGTAAATTATTAAAAAAAACATCAAATACAT
>CAYQVV010000066.1:3154-6763 GCA_964421155.1 uncultured Elusimicrobiaceae bacterium | reverse complement strand
TTATTATTTTTTAATTGCGAATTTATTGCGAATTTTTTTATTGACAATTTTTTTTGAAATTTTAAAGATTAAACGAAAAAGTTTTAAGGAAATATTTTTTTGATTTTTTTTATTTATTTAATTTTTATAGATTTAATAAATCTTTTAGTCTTTTCATCAACCAATAATGATTCTGTAATTTTCTGTAAAGATTTATTATAAGTGAATTTATCTAAATTAGAATTTTTTAAATAATCTAAAGTTTTGTCTGGAAGCTTTAAAAAACATTTTGAAATTGTCCATGCTTTAGCCATTTGAACATAATAGCCAGTATGTTTCATTTTATCTAAATTTTTAAAAATAGAATCTATATATTTTTCTTCAACATAATAATTTAAAATCATAACCAGCCAAAAACGAACTGTGAATTCTTTTTCATTATTTATGTAATTTTGAGAATCTAAAAATTCCCAAACTTCTGATTTATATTTTTTTGTTATTTTTAAATTTGAACAAAAAGAATCACAAATACCCCAGTTATTAATTTTAGGAATAAAAACAAAAATATAATTTTTTATTGTTTCAAAATCTTTATTTAAATATCCTATTACCAAACCCTGTAAAACTATCTCTTCAAAAGAATCAGCTTTTGCTTCAATAAAATATTTTTTTACAAATTCTTCATCTTGTTTTGATATTTTTTGAGCAATATTTTTTAGAATTGGCATTCTAATTCCTAAAATATTTTCTGCTCCAGGGATAATTTTAGAATTAAATTTTTTGTAATTTAAATCTATATTAGCCAAGAGTTCTTGTTTTATATCTTTATAACTATTATAAATCAACATATTTAATTTTATCTTTTTATTATTTTTGAATTTTTCATTTTAAGAATTTCCATAAACAAAGTAGAAATTATGCCTAAAAATACACAAATTAATAAAGTTTTTATTCCAAAACTCTCTGGTATAGAAAAAACTATTCTCAAAAATGGAATAAAAATTAAAAAATATAGAGAAAAACAAACAATAACTGCCAAAATAACTAATTTATTACTAAAAAAACCCAAATTTTTAGCTGTTTCTTCATTTGATCTGGAAGGAAATGTCTGTAAAATTCTAGCTATTATAAGTGTAGAAAATGCCATTGCCATTCCCATTTCTGTAGAAATTCTTAATCCTAAAAATTGTGCAAATATCACAAAAAATCCAATAATTAAACCTCTCATTAAAACAATTTTTAAAGTTGATTTATCCAATATATTATCATTTGTTTCTCTAGGTTCTCTAAACATTATATTTTTCTCTGGCTTTTCAAATCCAAGTGCTATTGCAGGCAAAGAATCATTTATTAAGTTTATAAAAAGTAGTTGCAATGCTGTAAAAGGATTCGGCCAATTAGCAAAGACTGCAAATAAAATCGCAACTATTGCTCCTAAATTCCCTGCAAATAAATAAATTATAGATTTTTTTATATTTTCAAATATTGTTCTCCCAACTTCTATTGCATTTACTATAGAAGCAAAATTATCATCTACTAAAATCATTGCAGAAGCATCTTTTGCTACTTCTGTTCCACTCCCCATTCCTATACCTATATCTGCCTGTTTTAATGCTGGAGCATCATTAACTCCATCTCCTGTCATAGCTGTTATTTTATTTTTTTTCTGCCAGGCTTTAACAATTCTTATTTTATTTTCAGGAGAAACTCTAGCATAAACAGTTATATATTCCAACATATCATCTAGTCTGTCATCAGACATTTCATCTAATTCAGCTCCAGTAATACCTATTTCTGGATGATTTATTATTCCTAAATCTTTTGCAATTGCAATTGCTGTAGTTTTATGATCACCTGTTATCATTATTGTTTTTATTCCTGCATGTTTTGCTTCTCTTATTGCAGACATTACCTCTTTTCTAGGAGGATCTATCATTGCAATTAACCCTACAAGAGTCAAATCGTATTCATCATCTAAAGAAAAATTTCTACCATTAACTTCTTTCATTGCAAAAGCCAAAACTCTTAAAGCTCTATTTGAAAAACTTTCATTCTGTTTTTTATATTCATCCAAAATATTAGAATTTTCTTCTATATTTAAAATTTCATTATTATGCATTACATATTTACATCTATTAAAAATAACATCTGGAGCACCTTTTGTCATCATCATAACTTTTCCATCTATTTCATTAAATGTAGTCATTATCTTTCTATCTGAATCAAAAGGTAATTCAAATATTCTTTTATTTTCATTTTTTATTTCTTCTGAAAGTTTTATATGTCTATCAGAATACAAAATCAAAGCTAATTCTGTAGGATCTCCTATTTCTTTTCCTTCTTTATTAATATGCGAATCATTACTTAAAACCGAAATAAAATTTAACATTTTTGCTTGATAAAAATTATCTATAATATCTTTTTTAAAAAATTTTTTATCTATTCCAGACATAAAAAAATCAACTACTGTCATTTTATTTTGTGTCAATGTTCCTGTTTTATCAGTACAAATTATGCTTGTTGAACCTAAAGTTTCTACAGCAGGTAATTTACGAATAATTGCATTTTTTTTAGCCATTTGGCTAGTGCCAACTGCCAGAACTATTGTAACTATAGATGATAAGGCTTCTGGAATTGCTGCAACTGCTACTGCTATTGAAAACATAAAGGAATCAAATAAAACTTTAGTCATATTTGCATTTTCAATAAAAAAATATGCCCTTAAAATATGTATCACAAAAATCAAAATAGAAAGAATTAGTATTCCTAATCCCAATTTTTTACTAAAAACTTCTAATTTAATTTGTAAAGGTGTCTTTTTATTTTCTGCATTCTCTATCATACCTGCAATTTTTCCTACTTCTGTATTCATTCCAGTATTGGTAACAACAAAAAGTCCTCTACCATAGACAACCATAGATCCACTAAAAACCATATTTTTTCTATCACCAATAGAAACCTCTTCAAAAATAACTTCATTATGCTTTAAAACAGGCTCTGCTTCACCTGTAAGCATACCTTCAACAATCTTCAAAGTTTTTGCCTCTATTATCCGACCATCAGCAGGAACAAAATCTCCAGCATCTAAAATAACAACATCTCCCTCTACTAATTCTCTAGCAGGAATTGTTAACTTTTTTTTATCTCTAATAACTTTTGCATTAGGAGCAGAAAGTTTTTTTAAACTTTCAAGAGAGCTTTCAGCTTTTTTACTCTGAACAACTTCTAAAATGGCATTTAAAAATACAACTATTAAAATTATCACAGATTCAGCCATTTCACCCATTAAAATTTGAACAAAAACAGCGATCAAAAGAATTATTACTAATGGAGATGTAAAAGAATCAAATAATAATTTAAAAATAGAAAGTCTTTTTTGTTTATTTAATTCATTAAAACCATTTTCTTTTAATTTTTGCTTTGCATCTTTTTCAGTTAGTCCATCAATATTAGAATTAAAAATTTCAAAAATTTCATCATAGCTTTTTCTGTAAGACATAATTTTAGTATCCTTTATTTTTTTGATAAATTTAATAAATTTTAAGTATAATAATTATAAAAATCAAGATATTTTTATTTGATATTTTGCAATGAATTATATATATTTTTTTTATAAAAATACACAAAAAA
>CAYQVV010000066.1:0-3054 GCA_964421155.1 uncultured Elusimicrobiaceae bacterium | reverse complement strand
AATATCATTATTTTTGAAGCAACTATTTCTGATAATACTGGAACAATAAAAGCAAAATGGTTTAGGAAAAAAAGTCCAAGATACGATACTATTTTTTACCTAAGAAATGAAATTAAAAAAAATCAATTAATATATATAACTGGCGATATGGAAATGGATGGAATAAAAGTAGTAGACTACGAAATTCCTGACAAAAATAATTTAACTATTCATACAAACAGAATTATCCCAGTTTATCCTGCAATAGAAAAAATTGATACAAAATTTCTAAGAAAAATAATTTTTTCAGCATTGTCAATTTTATTAAAAGAAAATGACATTTATTTTGCAGACGATTTTTTACCAAAAAATATTCTAAAAAAATATAATTTCTTAGATTTTAGAAATGCAATTTATCAAATACATTTTCCAGATAATATCGAAATGAAAAATCTAGCATATTCAAGACTTGCATTTAATAGTTTTTTTTTACTAGAAATAGTTCTAATGAAACAATACAGTGAAATAAAAAAACAAAAAAAAGCGCATAAATATGAATTAAAAAAATATTTTTTAACTCCGTTTAAAGATTCTTTATCTTTTGAATTTACTCCAGATCAAAAAAAAGTGATAAACGAAATTTTTAATGATATGCTTTCAGATTATCCAATGAATAGATTACTTCAAGGAGATGTAGGATCTGGCAAAACAATAGTTGCTTTATCTTCAATTTTATTGGCAACAGAAAACGGATTCCAATCTGCAATAATGGCTCCTACTGAAGTTTTAGCCAAACAACATTTTGAAACTTTTTCTAATATTTTAAGTTTAAACAAAAATAAAGACTTAAAAAATATAAAAATTGGATTTTTAGCAGGATCTTTAACAAAAAAACAAAAAAATGAATTCTGTGAAAAATTAAAGTCTGGATATTTCGACATAATAGTAGGCACTCATGCTTTATTCAGTGAAAATATTGAATTTAAAAATCTAAAATTAATAATTATAGACGAACAGCATAAATTTGGAGTAAATGAAAGATTAAAGTTAAGAGATAAATCTATTCTTGATGAGCCAGATATTTTAGTTATGACTGCAACTCCTATTCCTAGAAGTTTAGCTATGTCAATTTATGGAGACTTAGATGTTTCAATAATAAAAACTATGCCAAATAATCGTAAGCAAATAGATACTTTTTTAACTGGACAAAAAAAAGCAATAGAACTTTTGATAGAACAAGTCAAAATTGGAAGACAAGGCTATATAGTTTATCCAGTAATAGATGAAGATAATAAATTAGAACTAAAATCAGCAAAAGAAATGTTTGAAAAACTTAACTGTTTGTATTTTGAAAAAGAAAATATAAAAGCAGGATTGCTTCATGGAAAAATGAAACAAATTGAAAAAAATGAAATAATGCAAAAATTTTTAGATAATGAAATTCAAGTTTTAATTTCTACAACAGTTATAGAAGTTGGAGTAAATGTTCCAAATGCAACTGTCATGATAATAGAGCATGCTGAAAGATTTGGACTTTCAACATTACATCAACTTAGAGGAAGAGTAGGAAGAGCTGAACATAAAAGCTATTGTTTTTTAGTTCCAAGCAAAATGTCAATAAATTCAAAAGAAAGATTATCAATGATGCTAAAAACTAATGACGGTTTTTTGCTTGCTGAAAAAGATTTAGAAATTAGAGGACCTGGAGAGTTTTTAGGAAAAAATCAACATGGATTTTTAGATCTTGAAATAGGAGATATTTCTAAAGACATAGAAATAATAGAAATAGCAAAAAATGAAGCTATAAATTTTTTAGAAAATATAAACAATTTTTCAAAAAATGAGATTGAATTAATAAATCAAGCAATAAAAACGAAATATAGAGAAACATTAAATTTGTTGAAAGTCTAAAATTATTTGCTAAATTTTAGTTTTGATATGCCTAAAATTACTGCAATGATTATTAAATAAATTGTTTGAATATTAAACATCAAAGACATAAAAAAAATCAACAAAAAAATAGAAAAACCGAATAAATCTTTTATCCCAGATTTCCATAAATTAACAACGGCACTAATAATTAAAACAGAAACTGCAACTCTAATCCCAGCAAATGCATGCTGTATAGTCTTTATATCTAAAAAATTAGTGATAAACAAAGCAATAAAAATAATAATTATTATTGATGGCAAAATCATTCCTGCAGTTGAAAAAATGGAACCTATTATTCCAGCTCTTTTATATCCAATAAAAGTTGCAGTATTAACTGCTATGACTCCGGGAGTGCATTGCCCTATTGCATAATAATCAAGAAGTTCTTCTTCAGTTATAAATTTTAATTTGTCAACAAATTCCTTTTGCATAACAGGAAGCATTGCATAGCCTCCTCCAAAAGTAAAAAGTCCTATCTTAAAAAAAATTAAAAATAAATTGTATAATTCTTTCATAAAACTTTAATATCCTCTAGTAAAATAAAAAAAATGGAAAGCTAGAAAGTAATACCAAGAATAAAAATTATCTTTTGTAGAAATGTTGCATTGCAATGTCTCTAACAAAAAAAATTAATAAAAAACTAATTAGGAGTTAAATAATTCAAGGACTGTTGAGGGAAATCAGATTTTGTTCATTCCCAGCCGAAAGCCTGGGAATTCAGTAATTCTGGGCATTACTGCGAAAGCAGGAATCTAGTTTTTTTATTTTTTTTCTCGTCGGTAAAAATGTAAAAATTCTCCACATGGAGAAAATCATTTATTTCGTAGTAGTTTTAAATTTATATTAAAAAAAATATTTTTTAATATAGGATTGATAATTTGTAAAAAAATAAATTGTTTTTATTTATATGTAAACTCTTTTTTACTTTAATATTTACCCTAAAATTTAACGGTTCTCGTCGCCAAATTTTCTCCTTTTTTTAAATCTTTTCAAAAAATAGAAGACAAAATTTTTAAAAATAATAAATAATAATTGCTTGCTGACATAAAAAACACCTACATTTTTCTCTCTCGTCATTGCTGTAAAAGTTAAATAATTCATAGACAAAAACGAATTATTTGAAAAATTTAAAAGATTACATTA
>CAYQVV010000065.1:0-6923 GCA_964421155.1 uncultured Elusimicrobiaceae bacterium | reverse complement strand
AAAATAAAAAAAAGGATTTAAATTTTATGGAAAAATTTACAAATATTACTGACAAAACAAACATCGTAATTCATTCACTTGCATTCATATGTGCGAAACAAAATATAATGGAAAGTGTGCCTGCAAAATTTATTGCAAAAGAATTAAATGTGTCTGAAACTTATTTAGCGAAAGTTTTGCAACCTCTTGTAAAAGAAAATATCCTTTCATCTTCTAGAGGAACAAAAGGGGGATATTCTCTTCAAAAAAATTCAGAAAAAATAAAAATAATTGATATTTTTACAATGCTTGAAGGTAAAATTACTGATAATCATTGTTTATTTAATAAACCTGTATGCAAAGTAAAATCTTGCCCTTTTCACGAGATTTCAATAGAATTCAAAAAAATATTTTTAGAAAAATTATCTGGAAAAACTATTTTAGATTTATCTGAAAATTTTAGATAAAAAATTGTTTAACTATTTATATCCAACCACTCGCGACAACTCTATCTTCAATATAAAAAACCATTAATTGCCCTTCTGTGATTGCTCTTTGAGATTCTTCAAAAATGACTTTATAATAATCGTTTTCTTCTATTATCCTTGCATTTTGTTCTGTATGTCTATATCTAATCCTTGCTTTTAAATTTTTTGCATGCAAGCATAAATCTTTATCTTCAACAAAATATATATCTTTTAAAATACATTCTTTTTCAAATAATTCTTCATCTTTTGATATAATAACTGTATTTGTTAATGAATCTATTTTTTTAACATACATCCTCTGAGAATGCCCCCCAATTCCTTTTCTTTGTCCTACTGTAAAATTTGCAATGCCATTATGTTTTCCAACGATTTTCCCATCTTCTAAAATTATATTTCCAGACTCTAGCCCTTTTGAGCAACCAAAATTTACTAAACAATCTCTGTATTCATTGTTCGGAATAAAACATATTTCTTGGCTGTCTTTTTTTTCATAAACTGGCAATTTTATATCTTTTGCAATTTCTCGGATTTCTTTTTTTGCCAAATTTGTTAATGGAAACTTTATAAATTTCATTTGTTCTTGAGTCAAAAGTGCTAAAAAATACGATTGATCTTTTGATAAATCTTTTGCTTTTTTAATAAAAAATTTATCCTTATTATTATCAAACTCTATGTCAGCATAATGTCCTGTCGCTAAAAAATTTGCTTCCAGTTCTTTTGCTTTATCTAAAAGAAGTCCAAATTTTATAAATTTATTACACATAATACATGGATTTGGAGTTTTTCCAATCCCATAATCATCAACAAAATATTTAATAATTTTATCTTTAAATTCTTTTCTAAAATCAAATCTATAAAGTTTTATCCCTAAAAAATCACAAACTTTCTGAACATCATCTGCAGTTCTAGAATTTTGAAAACTATTATCTGTCAAAAGCATATTAATACCTATTACATCAAAACCTTCTTGCAAAAGTTTATAAGCTGTAAATGAAGAATCTACTCCTCCACTCATTGCAACAGCAATTTTTTTATTTTTAGTCATTTTTATTCTCTGCTTTATTTTCTAATTCCCAAAGTTTTGCATATTTTACAAAACTAGACATACTTGAAAATACATGATAAAAAATTCCTGGGAACCCATCAAAAATACCTTTTTTTATAATCAACCTTTTAAATATTTCAAAAAATAAAACAAATATTTTTGAAAAATTAAATTTTTTGTTTTGTTCAAATTTTTTCTTCGCATCAAGTTCTGTATATTTATTAAATCTTTCCCAATAGTCAAACATTGAATAATAGCTAAAATGTTCCATATAATTTTTTAAATGAGATGTTTTCCCTTTTAATTCTATGCTTTCATGAACTGCGATTGTTTGAAATAATCCTTTATTTTTTCTAAAAAGTCTGAGCTGATAATCTGGATATGTCCCACCAAAATTAACAGATTTTCCACAAAAAAATAATTTTCTAGGGATATAATAACCATCTATATTTAAGTCATTTTTCAAAACAATTTGAATTATTTCATTTTTTAATTTTTCAGTCACAATTTCATCTGCATCTAAACTCAAAATCCAATCATTTTTAGCCATTTTTATTCCAATATTTTTTGTCTGACCAAATCCTTGCCAATCAATTTCTTGAAATAAAATTTTATCACTATTAAAACTTTTAACTATTTCTGATGTTTTATCACTGCTTTTTGAATCTAAAACTATAATTTCACTAGCAAAATCAATTATTTTTTCAATGCATTTTTTTATATTTTTTTCTTCATTTTTAGTAATAATTACTACTGACAAATCCAAATTATTCATTAAAAACTTCCTTAAATTTAATTATTTTTATTAACTTTTACAAATTCTTTTAAAATATCTTTTTCTATTTTTTCTTTCAATTTATTATTTAAAAAATATATTTGTTTATGATAAGAATTATCTATTTTTTCAGTTGGATATGAAATCCAATTCGGCTTACCTTTTTTTCCTTTCATAACTCCTAAAATAATTAAAACTTTATCATCTAAAATAAGTTCAACATTTGCAAGCCTTGAGCTTTTTGTATCAAGTTTAAATATATTTTTTATTTCATATTTAACATTATAAGCATTAAAATTATAATTTTCTTCTTTATCGTTTTTTATCATAGAAATTAAATATTTTTCTAAATTTCTATCTAAAAAAATTATTTGTTCATATTTGGAATTATTTTTTGACTCATAAGAGGGAAATTCTATTGTTCCATCATTATAATATTTTATATTTTCTATAACTAAATAATTATTCAAAATAATTCTTATCCTTTTATGTTTTTCTTCTGGGATAGTTAAAATACTTGTAACTTTATATTTTTTCTCTGTTTTTTGAGTATTTTTATTTTGTTCTAATTTATTTTCTAAATTATTTGAAAAAATAAAATTATTAAAACTTAAAAAAAATATTAAAACAAATAAAATAAAATTTTTTAGTTTCATTTATTTCCTCTTTTATTTCAAAAAGTTTAAATTTATTTAATAGCTAATCTAGTTGTATTTTTATATATATTCAAAATTAATCCAACTGAGAACATAGACATTACTAAAGAAGTTCCCCCAAAAGAAAAAAACGGTAAAGGGATTCCTTTTGTAGGAAATAACCCAGTAACAACAGAAATATTGATAAATGCTTGAAAAGCTATACACATTATGAGCCCAAACCCCAGAATCCTATAAAAATATATTTCAGTTTTTAAAACAATTCTTGTCGCTATATATATAAAAAATATATAAAAAAATATAACTATTGTATTTCCTATTATTCCTAATTCTTCTATTATGATTGCTAAAATAAAATCTGTATGAGCTTCTGGCAAATAAAGCAATTTTAATGTGCTACCTCCTATCCCTTTTCCAAAAAATCCTGCATTCCCTATTGCCAAAAAAGACTGAACGACTTGATAACCAGAATCTCTGGCATGACCAAAAGGATCTAAAAATGCCAAAACTCTTTTTACTCTATAAGGTGTAGAAATTATTCCATAGATTCCAACACTTAATCCTGAAGCAAAAAGAAATGCAATATATTTTTTGTCTATACCAGAAACTATAAACATTAAAAAAAATACCAAGCTCATTAAAACTATTGTTCCTAAGTCTGGTTCTTTATAAATCAAAAGCATTCCTATCCCTAGCAAAACTAAATTTGTAAACAAAGACGAAAAATTTTTATTCATAATTTGATGTTTTCTGTCTAACCATCCTGCCAAATATATTATAAAAACTATCTTTGCTAACTCTGACGGCTGAAATCCTAGTCCAGCAATTCTAAGCCATCTTCTAGCACCACCAACTTCTGTTCCTATGCCAGGTATTAAAACTAAAATCAAAAAAAAGATTGATAGAAAAACTAAAAATATACTTATATTTTGCAATTTTTTAAGATTTAACAAATAGCCTACAAACAAAGCAATATAACTAGTAAAAAACCAAAACAAATGCCTTTTTAAAAAGAAAAAAGAATCCCCAAATCTTTCCAAAGCTGATGGAGAACTTGCACTATATATCATAAAAATACTAAATAAATTTATAGCCAATACTAAAAAAAATAGTATTTTTCCAAGAGATTCATCTATTTGAAATTTATTTTTTAACATATTTCCTGCTGTTTATTTTATCTTTTGTAATATTTTACATTTTTAACAAAAATTTCAAATCAATTTATTTTTTTTTCAAAAATATATTCAAAAGAGTAATATCACTAGGATTTACTCCAGAAATCCTGCTAGCTTGCCCTAAAGTTCTAGGTCTTATTTCAATCAATTTTTTTCTAGTTTCTGTCAAAAATCCTGTAATCTGATTATAATCTAAATCTTCTGGAATTTCTTTTTCTTCCAATTTTTCCATTTTTTTAACATCTTCAATTTGCCTATTTATATATCCTAAATATTTTATTTCAATATTAACCGCATTAAAAACAATATCCTTATTCCAATAATTATTTTCATCTTCAGAAATATTCAAAGATTCTATATCAATTTTATTTATCCAGTCTATATAATTTAAGTCTCTACGAATTCTATGAGCCTCGCTAATTCCATATTCTTTTATTTGCTCTAGCTTAATTTTTAATCCATCAACAGCAGTTCTATATTTACAATAATTACTATAAACTTGCTCTGGAATCAACCCAAATTTGTAGCCATATTCTAAAAGCCTTTCATCAACATTGTCATTTCTTAAAAGCAATCTATACTCTGCCCTTGATGTAAACATTCTATATGGATCCAGAACTCCTTTTGTGACCAAGTCATCTATTAAAACTCCAATATATGCCTCATTTCTCTTTAAAATAAAAGGGGCTTTTCCATCAAGCTTCAAGCTAGCATTTATTCCTGCCATAAAACCTTGAGCTGCAGCTTCTTCATAACCTGTAGTTCCATTTATCTGCCCTGCAAAAAATAAATTTTCTACTAACTTTGTTTCCAAACTTGCTTTAAGCTGAGTAGGAGGATAAAAATCATATTCTATTGCATAACCGATTCTGGTTATAACAGCATTTTCTAATCCAGCTATTGTATGCAAGAACTCTGTCTGAACTTCCTCTGGTAAACTTGAAGAAATTCCATTGCAATACAATTCTTCTGACTGAAGAGAAAGCGGTTCTAAAAAAATTTGATGTCTAGACATTTCTGAAAATTTTACAACTTTATCTTCTAGAGAAGGGCAATATCTTGGACCTATCCCTGTAATTTTTCCAGAATATAACGGCGATTTACTAAGATTATCTAAAATAACTTTATGAGTTTTTTCATTTGTATAGGTTATATAACAGCAATCTTTATTTTCTAAAGAATTTCTTCTTGTCTGAAAAGAAAAAGAATGAACTACATCATCTCCACAATATTTTTCAAGATTTTCAAAATTAACACTATTCCTCAAAATTCTAAACGGAGTTCCAGTTTTCAATCTTTTTGTTTCAAAACCTAAATCTGTCAAGCAAGTGGCCAATTCATCTGAGGCAAATTCTCCAGCTCTTCCAGCTGAATAAGTTGTGCTGCCAATATAAATCATTCCATGCAAAAATGTTCCTGCAGTTATAATAACAGCTTTCGCTGGATAAAAAATTCCTGTCTTTGAAAAAACTCCAGCAACTTTTCCATTTTCTACTGCAACTTTAACAACTTCATCTTGCTTTATAGCCAAATTTTCTTGCTTTTCTAAAGTTTTTTTCATTTCAATATGATATAAATTTTTATCGCATTGTGCTCTAGGAGAATGAACAGCAACTCCTTTACTAACATTTATCATATTAAAAGAAATCATAGACTTATCTGTATTTCTTCCTATTTCTCCGCCAAGAGCATCAACCTCTCGAATTATCTGCCCTTTTGCAATTCCGCCCATAGCAGGATTACAAGAAAGATTTGCGATAGTATCCAAATTCATAGTAAAAAGCATAGTTTTTTTACCAAGTCTTGCATTTACAAGAGCTGCTTCATAACCTGCATGTCCTGCTCCAACGACAATAACATCAAAATTTTTTTCTGATTTTTTTTGAATTTCCATCTATTTTTTTGTCCTTATTGTAAAAGTTAAATAATTCATAGATAATAACGAATTATTTGAAAAATTTAAAAGATTACTGTAACCAAATAATCTTCTTTTTTGAAATAACACAAAAAAGAAGCAAAAAAATCTAGTCCGCTTTAAGGCGGACAAAATAAATATAAAAACTGTCTACAAATTAATTACCATTTACACTTATGCCATTTATAAAATTTATATATCAAACCAAATTCATCTTCTTTAGAAAAACAAAAAATTGTTAATAATTTTTTTTATTCTTTCAACTAAATTTCTCTATTTATCAAAACCCACTTTTCTGATTTATATCTCAAATAAAAAACCAAACTCAAAGTCGCAAAAGTTAATGTTATAACACTCCATGCAATTATTACTGAAAGCCCAAAAACTTTTATAATCAAAAAACTAATAGTACACATAATCCAGCTTGTAAAAATAGAAGCTATCATTGCAAAAAAAGTATCTCCAGCTCCTCGTAATGCTGAGCTAAAAACTATCATTTGTGCATCTGTCAAAACATATATTGAAGAGATTTTAATCATAGCCAAAGCTATTGGAGTTATTTGTTTTTCAAAAACTTCATTATATCCATCTGGACTAAAAGTTAAAACTAAATATTTTGTAAAAAACACAAAAACTACAAATATAAAAATAGAATAGCATATTCCAAGTTTTGCCCCAGAATTCACAGATTTTTTTACTAAATCTATTCTATTCGCCCCCAAATATCTTCCTACCAAACTCATAACTCCAACTGAAAATCCTAACAATGGAACAAATGAAACTAGATCCCAATTAAACATAATAGTAACAGCTGTAGCAGTTATTTCCCCTTGTGAATGAAAAACAAAAACCATTATATTAAAAGCTAAAAAACTTAAAAACATTTCAAT
>CAYQVV010000064.1:0-6979 GCA_964421155.1 uncultured Elusimicrobiaceae bacterium | reverse complement strand
AACTGCTTCCACCATTTGCATTATCTCTTCTTGGATATCTTGGTCTATCTCCATTATTATTTTTTTTAATATATTCTTTTTTTTCTGAATTATGAGAATCTACAGAATTTCTAAAATCATTTGTTGCTGAAAACTGTTTAAAATTTTTGTCCATTTTTTACCTATTTTTATTTTTTAAGATATTTAATAATATACATTTTTAAAAAAATTTGCAATTTTTAATATTAAATTATGGTTCTATCAATGCTCCAAAACCATTTCCTAAAAAAAATCCTTTTCTAATTACAACCATTTTTTTAAATTCCTCTTCTGAAATACCAAAAATTGCATTCAAAACTTTATATAATCCAACATAAATTTCATTCATATTTAAAATAATCTCCAAATTTTTATCATTTAATAGATCTATTTTATATACGATCTTTTTTAAATCTAAAGATTTAGATCCTTTTTTAAATTCTATCTCTTTCAAAAATTCTTTGCTTTCTAAAAATTTTTCTAATAAATTTTTATCCCAACCTATATCACAATTAATTTCATAACTTGCCATTTTTAAAATTTTATCTAAAGACAATTCATTTTTATCTATTTTTTTTATACTTTTTGCAAAAAGTCCATTAGGAAATGCTTGATTAATTTTACTCAAAACTTTATCTAAATTATCAAAATTTTTATATGATTCAAAATCAAACCATTCATTTTCACCAATAAAACCTACTGACAACGGTAAATTACAAGAAATTTTTGGAAGAGGATGAAAACCTTGACTAAAAGCTATATCAATATCTGCTTTCAAAAGCGAATTTTTTAATATATCAACAAATTCTAAATGAGAAATAAACCTCAAAATATATTGTTTTTCAAATTTAACTCTATATTTAAATGTTTCTTTAATTTCTTTTTTCAAAACAACTTTATTTGTCATATTTTCATTATGAACAAAATTTTCTTTTTTTTCTTCTGGGATATTCTCACTTTCAGGTTTATGTGTCGTGTATATTTTATTAGACATCCTTTGCAAAGTTGTTCTTTCAATCCCATAATTTATATTTTCCCAAGGCTGAATTTCTGATAAATCAAAATCTCTGCAAACATAGTTTTCTATCTCAAGTCCATTTTCTAATCCAGCTTTTAGCCAAATATTGTAATCAAAAAATTCTTCCCATTGATCAAATTTCGCCCCTAACCTCCAAGCTGACTCAATAATATCTGCAACTTTTTCATTCCCTCTAGCCATCAATCCTTCTACTATACTTCCTTCTAATCTACTATGTTTTACTTGAGCAATTTTAGTTTCTCTGCAACTTTCAATTATAAATTTCTTTTTTTTAAGCAAACTTTCTAAATTTTCTTGCTTAACCCATGAAAAAGGAGTATGAGCTTTTGGAACAAAAGAAGAAATCCCAATATTAAGTTTTAAGCCTCTAAATTTTTCTTTTATTTTTAAAATTAAATCTATAATTCCTTGCAAATCTTCCATAGTTTCAGAAGGCAATCCATACATAAAATATAGTTTTACAAGTTTCCATCCTTTTTCATATGCACCGCCAACTGACGACAGAATATCTTCTTCTGTAACATTTTTTCCAATATAATCTCTTAATCTTTGAGATCCAGCCTCTGGAGCAAAAGTCAAAGATGACTTTTTATTTTTATTTACTAGATCTGCCAATTCCAAAGAAAATTTATCACAACGAAGAGATGGTAAAGAAATAGAACAATTTTTTGTATAATAATTATCTATAAACCATTCTAATATTTTTTTTATTTCTGGATGATCTATTACAGATAATGACAAAAGAGAAATATCCGAAGAGCCTGTTTTTTCTATACTTTCATTTATTAAATTTTTTATTGTTTCTATATTTCTCGTTCTAACAGATCTATTTATAAAACTAGCATGACAAAATTTGCAAGACCTAAAGCATCCTCTTTGTATTTCAATTGATAAATGCTGATGAACCGTATTAACAATAGGAGAAATAATATTTGTAGGAAAAAAATTATTATCTAAATTTTTGACATATCTAGGATAAATTTTTGTATCTTTTGTGTGAATTTTTGGAACAAAAACTCCTTCTATTAAAGAAAGCTCTTTTAGAATTTCATTTCTAGATTTCTGTTTTAACTTTGATTCAATAACTTTATCACTTATTTCTTTTAAAGTTTCTTCTCCATCTCCTAATGAAAATAAATCTATAAATTTACTAATTGGAGCAGGATTTGACGAGCAACATCCTCCAGCTATAACAATTGGATCATTTTCATCTCTGCTAGAAGCATTTAATGAAATCCCTGAATAATCTAAAATAGAAAGCATATTTGTATAACATAATTCATAATTCAAAGAAAAACCTATAATATCAAAATCTTTTATAGGAATCTTATAGCCCAAAGAATATAAAAATAAATTGTTATCTTTTAATCTATCTGAAAAATCTTTTTTTGGCATAAAAGCTATATCTACTAAAATATTTTCATATTGATTTAAAAAATGAAATAATAATTTTATACCTAAAGCTGACATTCCTATTTCATATAAATCTGGGAAAATCAAACAAAATTTCAATTTTATATTTTCATCTATATTTTTTAAATGAGGAATAAATTCCGCACCAATATATCTAGATGGTTTTTCTACAAAAGGCAAAATTTCTCGTTCTATTTTTAAATAATTCATTGAATAGTCATTTTCTTTTGTCATTATATTTCTTCCTGATGGTATTTTTAATTTTTTTTAATGTTAACTGATTAATAAAATTTTTTTCTATAAATTAATCTAACTCACAAATTTTTGATTTTTTAAAAAAATATCATAAATTATAGAAAAATCAGAATTTTAATTTGATTTTTTTATAAAAAATATCCATTCCCTAATTTGCATATCTTTCTCGTCCAATATTCAAAATAATTCCAAACATTATACAATTAACAATAAATGAAGACCCTCCATAACTAATAAAAGGCAAAGGAACTCCTGTAACTGGCAATAAGCCTACAACACATCCAATATTTAAAAACACAAAAAAACTAAAAAATATAAGAAATGCTGTGCAGACTAAGCTACCAAATCTATCTTTTGCATTAGTAGCAATAACATAAATTCTGTAACAAATAAATGTATACAGTAAAATAATTATTGCTGCTAAAATAAATCCACCTTCTTCCCCGATAACAGAAAATATAAAATCCGTATGTCTTTCTGGAACAAAACCCAATTGTATTTGAGTTCCAGATTTTAACCCTTTTCCTAATAATCCACCAGAACCAATGGCAATTTTAGACTGAATAACATTATATCCTGCTCCGAGTCTATCTAAGTCTGGATTAAAAAAAACAGCCAATCTATTTTTTTGATATGGCTTTAAATAATTATTAACTATCTCTCCGATCCAAATTGAAAAATATGTTAACCCTAAAAAATATGTAAAAAATACTTTATTAACATCTTTCTTTAAAATCTTAATTGCAAAATAAAATAAAAAAATTGCAATAGATGTTATTAAAATAAAAATATTTAAAAAAGTTATATTATTTAAAAATTCTGGATTATAAATACAAAGAAAAGATTTCATTAAAGGAATTAAAGCAGTCCAAAATGAAAATATAAAAATTGAATATAAATATATTTTTCTTATTCCAGCAACTAAACATATTCCAAAAACTACTGGAAATAAAACTAAAATAGCTCCAAAGTCTGGTTGCAAAAATATTAAAAAAACCATTGGAAATGCTAATAAAAATATTTTAAAAAAAGTGCTAAAACTTTTTATGGATCTTATATTTTTATCTAGAAAAACAACCAATAATAATATGAAAAATATTCTAGCAATTTCTGTAGGCTGAAAAGAAATTATTCCTAAATCTATCCAGCTTTTTGCACCTTTCACTGTTTTTCCAACAAACAAAACTGCTGATAATAAAAATAATGCAAAAATATATAAATACTTACTAATATTATAGTATAAATTATAATTAATTGAAGAAAATAAAAATAAAAGAATATACCCCAAAAGCATTGCAACTGCTTGTTTTATAAACAGTTGCAAAAAATTAGACATATTATAAGATGCAGAATAAACAAATATTATTCCTAAAATAGAAATAAAAAAAATAGATACTAAAAGCCAAATATCTATATTTTTTGAATATTTTTTTATTCCTTTTTTTACAATCATTTTATAATTACTTTGACTTTATTTTATAAAAAAATATACCATTATTAGTCATCTATTCTAACTAATTTTGATATATGCTCCGTGGCCAGTTTGTGATCATTTTTTATAGATAAAACTCTCTTATAATATGAAACTGCTTTTTCCGTTTCATTTAATGCTTCAAAACAAAGACCAATATTATACGCCACATCATAATTTGTTTGATCTTTTTCAAAAACTTCTAAAAATATTTCACAAGCTAATTCAAATTTTTTATTTATAAAATAAAACTTTGCTAATTCCACCTTATCATCTTCTTTATTTTCTTCTTTTTTTAAATTCAAAAAGTTCATTTCCATACTCTTCTCCCTGATAGTATTGAAACTAATCATTAAAATCTCCTGAAATATTATATTTTTTTAAATAATTATTTAAAATTTTTTTTATATCTGCCTTATCAAAAGTTTCTTTTACTTCTCCTTTTTCAAAAATTGAGACTTTATTTCCTGTTCCACAAATCCCAAAATTAGCATCTTTTGCTTCTCCAGGACCATTAACAATGCAACCCATGACTGCAATTTTTATAGAAATAGCTCTATCTCCTGAAAAATCCATAGAATATATTAAGGATTCTATTTCCTTTACAAGATTTATAACATCTATAGTAGTCCTAGCGCATGTTGGGCAAGATATAATTTCTGGATATTTTTTTCTGATGCCTAAACAATTCAAAATATTGTATGCTGTCCAAATTTCAAAAATAGGATCATCCGTAAGAGAAACTCTAACAGTATCTCCCAATTCAGCTGACAAAAGTTCAGAAATCCCTATGCTAGATTTTATAAGTCCTCCAAAACAAGACCCAGATTCTGTAACTCCTATATGCAACGGATAATTGGATTTTTCTGCAAATAATTTATATGCTAAAAAATTAACTTTCACATCACTAGACTTCAAAGATATTATTAAATTTTTAAAATTAAATTTTTCAAAATATTCCACATATTCTAATGCTTTTTCAGCCATATATTTTGATTTAACTTTTGAATCTTCTATTTCAAATTTCTCATTTAAAGATCCCGAATTTACACCAATTCTTATTGCAACATTTTTTTCAATAGCCAAATCTATAATAGCTTTCAAGTGCTCTTTTCTCATATTCCCAGGATTTATTCTAATTTTATCAGCACCATTTTTTATTGACAATAATGCTAATTTATAATCAAAATGAATATCTGCAACCAAAGGAATTTTTATTTGAGATTTTATTATAGAAAGACTTTTTGCTGAATCTTCATCTGGAACACTACAACGAATTAACTCACATCCAGCTCTTTCAAGTTTTTTGATTTGATCTACTGTAGACTTGACATCTTTTGTCAAAGTATTTGTCATAGATTGAACAATAATCGGAGAATCTCCACCTATAAAAATATTTCCGACTCTAATTTTTTTTGTTTTTTTCATAATTAATTATTTTTTTATTAACTTATCAACTTATCAACTTACGATTAGAATACAAATAATCTATGCCAGAATAAGTTGTAAATATAACCACTACCCACATTATTAATGCTGGAAAAATACTTATATATTCAAATATTTTTGAATCAAAAAAATTAACACCCTTTAAATTAAATTCATAAAGTAAAGAAACTAATATTATTAAAAAAATCCCTACTAACTGTATAGCTGTTTTATATTTTCCAGATTTTTGTGCAGGAAGAACAACTCCTTTTGATACCGCCAAAGTTCTAATCCCTGTTATTAAAAATTCTCTTGATAAAATTAAAGTAACCATCCAAGCTGGAATATTTAAATTTTTATGAGAAACAAAAGCAATCAATGCTGCACAAACAAATATTTTGTCTGCCAAAGGATCCATAAATTTACCAAAATCTGTAACACAATTATATTTTCTAGCCATATATCCGTCTAGCCAATCTGAAAAAGTAGCATAGCCGAAACAAACTAATGCTACAAAATGCCAAAAAATTCCACCGAGTTCCAAACTAAACATAAAAATCGGCATTATAAAAATCCTGCTCATTGTAATTTTGTTAACTAAATTCATAAAATATCCTTATAAAATTCAATTTAAATCGTCAGTTTTATAGCTTCTTCCAAATCCAAACTTTTTGTATAAATTGCTTTTCCAGTGATAACTCCAGTTAAATTTTTTTTATTCAAACTCAAAAGATCTTTTATATTTTCAATATTTGAAATTCCACCAGATAAAATTACATTTTGTTTAGTATAATCACAAACTGCTTTTGTATCAGCAAGATTTACTCCTGACAACATTCCATCTTTTGAAATATCTGTCCAAATAAATTCATCAACTCCTATTTTTTCTAATTTCAAAATTAAATCTTTTGCAAAAATTTCTGTTTTTTCAACCCAACCTTTTATCGCAACTTTTTTATCATTAACATCTATACCAACTGTAACTTTTCCAAAAAATTTTTCAACAGTTTTTGCTACAATATCTACATTTTTAACTGCAATTGTCCCAAAGATTACTCTATCTACACCTTCTCCTATTAACCTTTCAGCTCTATCTAAATCTCTAATTCCACCACCAACATCAATTATCATCCCAACATTTTTTCTTATATTTTTTATGATTTCAAAATTCGTCATTTCTCCAGAAAAAGCTCCATCTAAATCTACAATATGCAATCTTTTTGCACCTTTTGATTCAAAGAATTGAGCCATTTCTACTGGGTTCTCTGAATAGACAGTTTCTTTTTCTGCCAAGCCTTGCAAAAGTCTGACACACTTTTTATTTTTTAAATCTATTGCTGGAATAATTTGCATAA
>CAYQVV010000063.1:0-7010 GCA_964421155.1 uncultured Elusimicrobiaceae bacterium | reverse complement strand
AAAATTATCCTTCTATAATTTCAATAACATCTTCTTTTTTTATTGCTATACTTAAAACATCTGTATAAAGATCCCTAAAAACTAAAAAAGAATTTTTGCTATTTACTAATTTATCTATAGCTTGAGTATTTGATAAACTTTCTAAAGAATCTACATTTTTATAAACAACTTTAACATCATTAACTAAATCTTCATTAATATCTACATTTATTTTTTGTTTTTTGTGATCTTTTACTTTATCTTTATGCTTTATCAAGTTAACAGCCATTTTTTCAACTATAATATCTATAACTTCTGTAACTTTTTCCCCTTTCTTTTCTATAACAAAATTTTTTGACAAGGCATTCAAAAACAATTCTACATCATAATTAAATCCTTCTTTTTTAACTGTAACAACAATATTTTTTGGATTTAATCCAAATCTTGATAAATTCTCAACTTTTTCTAAAATGTAATCATTTTCAGCTTGCTTTATTTCACAATTTCTAACAACAACTTTTATATCCATTTTATCCTCCACAAAAATTTATATATAATTTTATTTATTATTGATAAAGTGTCAAGTTTATACTTTATTCTAAAATTGTTTTAAGAATCTTATATCATTTTCAAAAAACAACCTTATATCATTAACCTGATATTTTATAATTGCAATTCTTTCTATTCCCATTCCAAATGCAAAACCTTGAAATTTTTCTGTATCATAACCAACATTTTTTAAAACATTTGGATGAACCATTCCTGCACCAAGAATTTCTACCCAGCCTGTATTTTTACAAACTCTGCAACCTTTTCCTCCGCATATAACACAGCTCATATCAACTTCAACACTCGGTTCAGTAAAAGGAAAAAAGCTAGGTCTAAATCTAGTCTTTATATCCTCTCCAAACATTTTGTGTATAAACTCAGTCAAGACCCACTTTAAATTTGCAAATGTTATATTTTCGCCAATAGCCAAACCTTCTACTTGATGAAACATAGGAGTATGAGAAACATCACTATCACATCTATATACACTACCAGGAGAAATTATTTGAAAAGGTGGTTTATGTTCCTGCATATATCTAATTTGGACTGGAGATGTATGGGTCCTCAAAATAAATTGTTTATTGTAATCTGAATCAAAAGCATCTAAAAAAAATGTATCCTGCATATCTCTGGCAGGATGATCGTCTGGAAAATTCAATGCTGCAAAATTATAGTAATCTGCCTCAATATCTGGGCCTTGTGCAATCCCAAACCCAAGTTTTTCAAATATTTCAACTACTTCTTTCATAGTTTTAGTTATTGGGTGCAAATTCCCTAAACTAAAATTCCTTCCTGGAATAGTTTTGTCAAAAAAATTTTTCATATTAAAATTTTTAGAATCTAAATTATTTTGCTCCAATTCTAATTTTTTATCTTCAAAAATCTGCATTATTTCATTTTTAACTTCATTAATAAATTTTCCTGCTAAAGGTCTTTCTTCTTCTGAAAAATTTTTTATATTTTTTGCAAGATCTATCAATTCACTTTTTTTTCCAAAATATTCTATTCTGATTTTTTCTAAAGAATCAAAAGTGTCTGCTTCTTTTATTTTTTGTTCAAAACTTTTTTTTATTTCATCTAGTTTATTTTTTATTTCCATATTTGCTTACCTCAAATAAAATTATTCCAACAGAAATTGCCAAATTTAAAGATTGGCTATTTTCTTTATTATATTTATTTTCTGCCGCATCTATTCTTATTTTTTTTAGATCAGCCAAAAGTGTTTTATCTTCTATTTTAGAAATACCTTGACCTTCGCTTCCAAATATAAATGCTATTCTCTCAAATTTATCAAATTTTTGCTCAAAAATATTTTTAGAATCATTTCCTATATCTGCAACAAAAAGCTCAAAATCCGTTAATTTTAAAAATTTCAAAACATCTTTCAAATCTTTAGATTCAATTATTTTTAAATCTGAAAAGTATCCCTTTAAAGATCTTAAAACTTTTGGATTATCCAATGAAACACTATCTTTTGTTGTTATAATGCAGTCTGTTCCAAAAAACGATGCAGTTCTTATTATTGTTCCAAAATTCCCCGGATCTTGAATTTGATCTAAAATTATAATTTTTTTACTATTTTTTAAAACTTCAATTATATCTTTATCTTTGGAAATATCTATTTTCTCTAAGACTGCAAAAACACCTTTGGAATGAATAGTTTTTCTCAAATTTTTAAATTCTGAATTTGATATTTCAATAAATTCAATTTTTTTATCATTTGCAAGATTTTCTAATTTTTCAAAGTCTTGACTAAAAGTCTCTTTTGCTTTTTTATGCCATAAAATATTTTTCACAGAAATAAATTGTAAATTTTCAATATTTTCTAATATTTCTATAATATCTTTTGCACCTTCTAAAATCAATTCTTTTTTCATAAAAATAATCCCTTAAATTTTTTTAGAATTCTTTTAAATAAATTTAATTATCTTCTACATTAGAAATTATCTTTAATCTATCTAAAAAAGAAGCTTTTTCATTATTTCCAAATAAAAGGTCTGAAACTACCACTTTATTAACAATCTTAGAAATCTCTTTAGTTTTATATCTCCAAATAGAATGTATTATAAAAGGTTCATTATTTATATTTCCTAAATACAACATTATATGTCCAGGAAAATAAAATAATGAAATGCCAGGTTTTGCATATTTCAAAATATCAATTCTTTTATCTTGAAAATTAATATCGTTAGATTTATTTTCAAATATAAATTTATTATCTTGAGCATTTGCTTGCCAATAAGAATTTCTAGGTAAATATATTCCAACTGTTCTAAAAACCTCTAAAATAAACTGCGAACAATCTTGCTCTCCAAACATTCCACCCCAACCATATGGAGTATCTAAAAATTTAAACGATTGTTCTATTATAGTTCTTTGGCAATAATTCAAATATCCTACATTAACTTTTTTTCTAGAAATAAAAACTTCTTTTTCTATATATTTCTCATTTTCATCTCTAAAAGGCACCAAAATTTTTATAAATTTTTCATTATCATTAAAGCTCTTTATATCTTTAATTTTAAATTTTACTCCCATTTTTGAGTATGTTAGATATTTATAATTCAAATCCAATAATTCAACTTTTGGCTCTATAGTAATAACAAAATCTTTAGAATTTATATAAGATATTAAATCTTCATATGAACAAAAAACCACATTTTCTTTTTGTATCCAACCTTCTGTTAAAGGAGTTTTAACAAAAATCCATTTTTTATCTAAACTTTCATGATAAACAAAAATTGGAGTTCCAATATCTATATTGCTTATTTGAAATTCATCAAAAAATTTATTTTTTGAAAAATCTGTAATTTGATTATCATATGGAAAAACTTTCTGAGAAGTATCTCTTATAACAAACCCAAATTTTATTTCAATATAATCTTCTATTTTTTCTAAATTTGAATTTTTATATATATTTTCAAAATCTAAATTTTTTAGTTTTCTATTTTGAACAATATCAAATAATTTTTTAGTTTTATATGAATCTAAATTTTTTCTAATATCATCTCTTAAAATTTTTCCATTATCTTTTTTTTCAAAATCTTCTAACTTTTCAAAGTCATTTTTAAACTTTAATTTCTGATTAAAATTTTTTATTTCATCTAAATTCATAATAGTTTTATCTGGTTCATCAAGTTTAGAAATCCAAAATTCTGCATTTCTCATATCTATATTTGTGTTTGGCAAAATATTAGGTGCAATATTTGAAACAATATATTTGCCGTTACATCCAAAAAATAAAAATAAAGTTAAAATTACAGGTATAAATTTTTTTAGTTTTATTAAAAGTTTTATTATCATTTATATTTTTTCTATCAAAAAAAAACTCCTCTTTGATATAAAATCAAAAAGGAGAAATTTTATTTATTTTTAGCAACTTTTAAATTTTTTTAATAACAAAATAATTATTTTTTATTATTTTTTTAAAATTTTCATCCAGCAAATTCCAGTCAAGCAAATCAACTCTTATTGATATATTTGACTCCATAAATTCTTCTTTAACAATATCTATCTTTCCAAATTCCAATTTTTCTTTTGAAACAACAACCAAATCTATATCTGAAGTTATTTTAGCAGTTCCTTTAACTCTTGATCCAAAAGCCCAAACTTCAAAATCAGCAAAATATTTATCTAAAATTCTATTAATAATTTCTAAATCTTCTTTTTTTATATCTAGCATTATTTTTAATTTTTAGCTTCCAATTTTTCTAAAAAATTTTTTGCATCTATAATAAATTCTTTTGCCTTTTCATAAACTTCTTCTGCTATATTTTCATTATAAATATGAGATGTATTATTTCTAGCATAATGATAAAACATCCATTTTTCAACATCATTTATCAAAAAATTTTCAGCACTTATTCTAAAAAGCTCTCTTCTAGTAACTCCATCTACAATTGCTGAATCAATATTATTTTCTATCCATCTTTTCATAAACTTCCAACAAATTTCATATGCTATTTCAAAATTCTGTATTACTCCAGATTTTAATCCATTTCTAATATCATCATCAAAACTATCCATCAAAACTAAATCATTAACTTTATTAACAATTTTTTCCAGAGAAATTATTGATTTTTTCAACGCTGTTAAATCTAAATTTTCTTTTATCATAAAAAACCTTTTATATAAATTTAGCTATAGCCTCTGCCATTCCCATTGTCGTAGCAGTTCCACCTAAATCATATGTCGTGTTTTTTCCATCAGCAATAACTTTTTCTACTGCATTTTTAACTTTTTTCCCTGATTCTATTTCTCCAATGTACTCAAGCATCATAGCTGCAGATAAAATAAGAGCTGTAGGATTTACTTTATTCAATCCTTTATATTTTGGAGCACTGCCGTGAACAGCCTCAAATAAAGCTGAATCTACACCTAAATTTGCTCCAGGAGCTACTCCAAGCCCTCCAACAAGTCCTGCACACAAATCAGAAATTATATCTCCATACAAATTAGGTAAAACTAAAACATCATAAATTTCTGGCTTTTGAACAAGTTGCATACACATATTATCAATCAATCTTTCATTATATTCTATATTTGGATATTTTTTTGCAACTTCTCTTGCAACTTCATAAAAAAGTCCGTCTGTAGCTTTCATAATGTTTGCTTTTGTTATAGCAGTAACTTGCTTTCTATTATTTTTAACAGCATAGTCAAATGCAAATTTGACAATTCTTTCAGTTCCTTCAACAGAAATTGGCTTTATGCTTATAGCTGAATCTTTATTAATTTTTCCATTCCCCATTTCAGCAATCTTTTTTGCTTCTTCTGTCCCTCTAAAATATTCAACCCCAGCATATAAATCTTCAGTATTCTCTCTCACTACTACTAAATCTATATTTTCAAATCTTGATTTTACGCCTTTCATAGTCTTTGCTGGTCTTAAGCAAGCATACAAATTCAATTCTTTTCTCAAAGCAACATTAACGCTTCTAAAACCGCTACCTATAGGAGTAGTCATAGGACCTTTTAAAGCGACTTTATTTTTACGAATTGATTCTAAGACATTTTCTGGGAGAGGAGTTTTATATTTTTCAATAGCACCTTCTCCACACAAAACCTCTTCCCAATTTATTTTAACACCTGTTGCTGATAAAACTAATTTTGTTGCCTCTGTAATTTCTGGACCTATTCCATCTCCAGGAATCAATGTTATATTATAAATTTTGCTCATATTAATCTCCATTATAAAAAAATCTTTTAAAATCTAAAATTAGTCAATATTAAAACCTTTATTCTTTTTAAAATGCTCAACTAATCCACCGTCTTTTAAAAGCTTTAACATCAAAGGTGGAATTGGATTAAATTTTATTTCTTCATTTTTTGTTATATTTTTAATTACACCTTTTTCTAAATCTATAGCCAGTTTATCTCCTGAATTTATTTTATCTGTATCACATTCTATTAAAGGCAATCCTTTATTAAATGCATTTCTAAAAAATATTCTCGCAAAAGATTTCGCTATAACAACAGAAATTCCAGAATAAATTATTGCTATTGGAGCTTGTTCTCTAGATGAGCCACATCCAAAATTTTTCCCAGCAACTATAAAATCGCCTTTTGTAATCTTCCCATAAAAATCTGGATCTAAATCTTCCATAACATGTTTTGCTAATTCATTATAATCTTCGCATTGAAATTTATATCTTCCAGAAATAACATAATCTGTATTTATATCATTATCATTTCCATCTGGTTTTTTAAATCTATGAACATTCCCTTCTAAAATCATTTTTTATACCTCTTTAATTATAATTAATACTACTTTATAAACTCTGATTTTTTACATGTCTCTTTTTGTATTATCTTTTAACAAATCATCTTTAGATTTTCTAGATATATAACTAAAAAAATAGTTCATTAAACCTCCACCTAAACAAATAAAATTATCAATTTCTGTAGGTAAATTTATTGGTAAAATTTCATAACAAAATACGAGTGCTGGGATAATAAGCCATCCTCCGCCAATTTTTTTTGCTTTATAATAAAATAGTGTCATTGAAAAAATAAATCCTGATCCTATACAAGTCATTATTGAAAAAATTTCTGCTTGCAACAAATGTAATGGAGCGAATATTACAGCACATATTATTGAAATTATTAGCGGTAAAATACAATCAATTGTTGTCAATTTTTTTGCAGTATTAACGATTATTATTGTCAAAATTATTCCAACAAAAAAAATTCCCAGACTATATAAAAGTCCATTACCTATTCCATATAAAATTCCTTTCCATGCTCCATATAAGTTTCCATTAATAATCCCTTTTTTTATTCCCATAGAAACCCCTATGCCAATAGAAAATGCTAATGTTATAAAAATTAAAATGATTCCTCTTAAACAACCAACTGCTTCATTTGTATCTTGATTAAATTGTTCTCTCATCTTTCTCTCCCATATCATATCAAAATCATAAATTCATCTTTTATCATAGGGTTAGTTAATTACTGAAATAATTTCTAGGATCTGCTATTTT
>CAYQVV010000062.1:0-7074 GCA_964421155.1 uncultured Elusimicrobiaceae bacterium | reverse complement strand
AAAAGGTAAAATTTTGTTGTCTAGGGATTATTTAACTTTTACAATTACAACATTTTTTTTCTAGAATCCTTATCAATTTTTTCTGTCAAAAATTTTCAGGACCATATAATTTCATTTTAAAATAATTTAGAAACATCTTCTATAATTTCTATTTTTAAATCTAAAGCCTTTTTGTATTTTGTAGAAGTTCTTTCATTTTTTCCAGCTAGCAAAAAATCTGTATTTTTTGAAACTGAATTTATAACTTCTCCACCTTTTCTTTCTATAATTTCTTTTAGCTCATCTCTAGAAAATCCATCAAACTTCCCTGTTATGACAAATTTTTTCCCTAGTCCAAACCAAAAATCTTCTTTTTCTTCATTTAGTATATTGGAATTTTTATCAATATATTCAGAATTAAAAATATTAAATTCCACATTTTCTATTTTGTCAAAAATATTAGCATTCATATTAAAAAAATTTTTTATACTTTCTGCTATTACATTTCCAAAATTCTCAATTATTTTTAATTCTTCTATGTCTGCTTCAAAAACATCTTTTAAAGTCTTATAATTTTTTGATAAAATTCTGCTTGCTTTTTCTCCTACATGTCTAATTCCCAATCCATAAATAAAATTTTTCAAATCTACATTTTTAGATTTTTCTATTTCAAAAATTATATTTTCTGCTTTTTTGTCTGCAAAAAACTCCAATTCTAAAAGTTGAAACTTTTTTATCTTAAAAATATCAAAAATATTATTTATAAAATTTTTATCTATCAGTTGCTGAATTATAGCTTCTCCTAATCCTTCTATATTCAAACCTTTTTTTGAAACAAATAATTCCAAAGATCTCAAAATTTGAGCTTTGCAAGAAATATTATTTGGACAACGATATGCAACTTCATCATCTAATTTTACAATTTCTGTTCCACAAACAGGACATTTAATTGGAATAATAAAATCTTTTTTTTCAATATTTTTTTCATCATTTATAACTTTTACTATTTTTGGAATTACATCTCCACTTCTCTCAATTAAAACCGTATCACCTATTTTTATGCTTAGCCTTTTTACTTCATCAAAATTATGAAGAGTGGCTCTTTTTATAACAACTCCGCCCAATGGAATCGGCTCTAATTCTGCAACAGGAGTCAAAACTCCAGTCCTTCCAACTTGAACAGTAATATCTTTTAATAAAGTAGTGGCTTGCTTTGCTGGAAACTTATAAGCAATCGCCCATCTAGGAGATTTCATTGTTTCCCCTAAAATTTTTTGCTCTAAAAAAGAATTTACCTTAATAACCATTCCATCTATTTCATAATCCAAAGAATCTCTTTTTTCTACAAATCTTATAGAATTTTCAATGACATCTTCTATATTTTTAAATTTTTTTATTTCATTATTTACAGAAAAACCTAAATCTTTTAAAAAATTTAAAAAATCAAACTGTGTTTTTATATTTTTAGAAAAATTTTGTTTTTCATCTTCAAAAAAATATCCCAAAGAATAAAAAAATATTTTCAAATTTCTACTTTTAACAACATTTGAGTCTAATAATTTTAAAGTCCCAGAAGTTGCATTTCTAGAATTAGCAAACAATTCTTCTCCGATTTCAAGTCTTTTTTTATTCAATTCAGAAAATGATTTATTATCCATATAAACTTCACCACGAATTTCTAAAATTTCAGGTATATAGTTTATATTATTTTGTATCGTCAACGGAATTTGGCCTGTAGCCAAAATATTATCTGTTATATTTTCTCCAAATACTCCATCTCCTCTACTTAAACATTTATCTATTTTTCCATTTTTATAAATCACAGATAAACTTACACCGTCTATTTTTGGCTCTACAACATATTCTAAATTATCAAATAAAAATCTTTCAAAAAGATTAGTTTCTTTTCCATAATTAAAAAAATCTTTTTCATAAGCAAAATATTTCATTTCATTATCATTAAAACTATTTAAATTAAAATTTTGATTTTTAAAATTTGAACTAAAATCTTTAAAATTTTTTTTTATTCTTTCATTCCAATCATAAATTTCTTGAGAATTATAAGAATTTGATAAAGATATCATTGGAATAATATGTTTAATTTTTTTATTAATTTCTTCTTTTTTTTCTAAAAAAATTTTTTTTTGATTATCTGTTTGCTTAAAATTTTCTGAATTATTTAATGTTTGGCTTAAAAAAAACTCTTCTCCTACTTTATTTATAGGAGAATCGCTTGAATTAAATTCTGGATATTTAGCTTCAAGAATTTCTAACTCTTTATATAATTTATCATATTCAAAATCTGAAATTAAAGGATTTGAAAGTGTATAATAATGATAATTATATTTTTTTAAAAGTTCTCTTAATTCTTTTATTCTAGCAAAATCAAATAGATTGGACACTTTCTGAAACCTTTCTTTTAGACTTTAAATTATCTAATATTCCATTAATAAACTTTCCAGAGTTATCCGTGCTGTATTCTTTAGATAAATCTATTGCCTCATTAATAACCACATTTATAGGAATGCTTTCCATAAAAAAAAGTTCAAATGTTGCAAGTCTAAGAATAGATCTATCAACATCTGCTAATCTTTCCAAATCCCAATTTTTCATTACTTTTGAAATTTCTGAATCAATTAAATCTTTATGTTTTAATGTGCCATCTATTAACTCATTTAAAAATTCTCTAATATTTGCAATATCCTTTGACTCTGAAAAATTAAAATAACTATCATATGCCTCTTTTTTATCAAAACCCAAAACATCTATTGCATAAAGTATATGCATAGCAATTACTCTCGCTTCTCTTCTTGTCGCCATACATTTATCCTTTTTATTAAAATATTAATCTTAAATCAATCTTAGTTCTTGTGGTCTGTTCTCCATTAGCATCAAAATTTTCTTCTTTTATTAAATAAAGCATTGCATTTGGAGCTATAGCATATCCAACTTCAAATTTTAAAAGAGTATTAGGAGTATCAAAATCTTTAAAAGTTTTCCAATCTCTAAAATTTTTCTTGTCAAGGCTCATAAAAAGTTCGAATTTATCAAGAAATAATGATTTATCTAATTTTAATTCTCCATGTAACAATGGATATGAATTATACAAATCATATTTCATATAATCATATGATACATATATAGATAAAAAATCTCTATAAGAATATGTTAATTCTCCTGAATAAATTTCTCTTTTTGGAGAATCTGTATTTTCTATTAAATTAGCTTTATAATATCTCTCTACATCATAAAAACTATTAAAAAAACCATCTATAAAATTATTATCTAACTTTTTATATGCAACTTTATAGTCAAAAAATAAAAGTTTTCCCAAAACTCCTGTTATAAAACCCTTTCCATTATTTTTACTTTTTTCTGAATATGTATTTGTACTTATTGAATATGTATGTGTTTCTATATATCTGTCTCCTAAACTCATTTGTGCTAAATCAGTAAAAAGAGTACTTGAAATTACAGAAGTTTTTAATACTGGAAGTTCTACATCTACTGCCACAACAGAAACATCATCATCTTTTGTATTTGAATCATCATCTGGATCTAAATCTGTCCCAGCAGAAATAGCAAAAGTTAAATCTGATAATAAAAACAAATCAGAACTTGCTAAAGGTTTATAATGTAGTCTAGCTCCATAAACTTCTTTCTCCTGTAAATTAGATACCAAAGTTTCCATTCCCCAACTATCACAATTTATATCAAAAATGAGTCCTACTTTTTTTACTTCTGGATATCTAATCATATTGGAATAACGACTAAATATTGTTCCATGCCCTATACTTGCAGAAGATATTCCTCCTAAATTTATAAATACAGGCTCTCCTTTTTGTCCATATCTTATATACCAAACTTTATTCAAAACATCATCCCAACTATCCCAATCTTCTTCTCTTATATTCCCATCTTGATCTAAATAAATCTGCAAATCTAATCCTAATGATATTTTCCAAAATGAAAATTCTGGATATAAAGCTATTTTATTATACATTTCTTTATTTCCATCTTTGTCAATAAAAACCTCACTCCCAAATTCTGCATAAGAAGCAAACAAAATATTTCCGAAAAAAAACAAAGAAAAAATGAATAAAAAAATTAAATTTTTACTTTTCATTAAAAACTCCAATTATTTATTTTCTACAACCCTTGTATTAGATAATCTATCGTGCAAAGCCAATGAATCTTTATTAAATAAAATCATGATATGACCTATAAAAATTATAATACTTGATAAAACTTGTGCAAATAATCTGTATAGAGCTTTTTTATATCCAATTTTTTCTTCAGGATTTTCTAAATTTACAACTTTTAAGTTTAACATTTTTTTTCCTAAAGTTTTTCCATATTTTCCAACTGAAAAAATATAATAAAACATAATAAAACATAATGTTAAAAAAGAAATAATACCTTGAGATAAAAAAGACCAAAATGCAAAAAATATGATAAATACAAAAAAAGTAATAATAATGTTATCTATTGTATATGCTAAAAACCTTTTACAAAATAATGAAATGTTTTCTTGATAAAATTTTTTTTCCATTTTTATACCTCTTTGTTTTTTTTAATTATTTTTTACCATAAAATTGCTAACTTTTCTTTTTTAGTTCCATAATTTGTCTTAATTAAAATAATATAAATGCCTGAAGCAACTTTTTCGCCTTTAGAACTTCTTCCATCCCAAATTATTGAATTTCCATCACTATTTTTTTCTATATTATTTTTATCTAATTTTTTTATTAATCTTCCTGTAATATCATAAATCCAAATATCTATAGAATCATAAATATTAGGCAATTTATCAATTTTAACTTTTGAATCTTTTTTAGGATAAAAAGGATTTGGATATACAATAACTGAATTTAAATTTGAAAAAGAAGATATTTGAAGTAAGCTGTATATAGAAAAATGAGAAACTTGTGCAATCATTTTATTATTTATATAGTCAATATCTACTTTTTTTACTGGCTCCCAAACAGAATCTGTTTCATTTAAATAAAAAACAGAAACTTGATTTACATTAACCTTAGAATTATCAATAACTCTATCTTTATTTGTATCTTTATATGGAATTTTTATCTGAATATCATTATTAAATTTTTCTATTAATTTATTTGTATTTTTTGATTTTGCAGTAAATTCTTTATATACAGAATAATTGTTTGCAAAAATTTGAACATTATCATCTTTTATATTTTTATTTGCATTATAAATATTATTCTCTGATTTAGTTTTATCTTGCACATCTATTATTACTTTTTCATCAAAAGTACCTGCTGGAATAAAAATTTCAACTCCATCATCTGACAATAAAGTAGTATCTTCATTTATATTAAGAGATGTATCTATAGTAAATTTAGTTTTTGAACTTAAAATATTCGTTGCATTTCCTGCCAAATCTTCTATAACTAAAGAAAAAAACTTAATATAAGTATCTCTTTGATTAAAATTTATAGGAATTTCTGCTTTTAAAGTGTTAAAACTAGACTTTGTAAATTTTGCATTAAAAGTAGACACACTTGTTTCAAAATTGTAAAACAATTTATAATTGTCTTTAATTGAAATTTCATTATCAACAAAAAGAGTAAGGTTCTTTTTTCCATAACTCAAAGGTTCGCTTTTATCAAAAGAAATATAAACTTTAGGAGTTTCATTATAAACATAAACTCCTCTACTCCTTATAGTTCCTCCCTCATAAGATCCGTTTTTGGCTTTTATATACAAATAATAGGTAGTTTTATTTTCTAATGATTGAGATACATAAACACTTTCATTTGTTGTTTCACTCCAAACAGTCGGTTCAGTATTTGAACTTTTGCTAAAAGCATATTGATAGCTTGTCGCATTATCATAACTCCATAAAGCATTAAGCCCTGATAAATATTTTGTAAATTCTAAATCTTCTAGTGCAGAGCTTCCATGATGTATATATTTTAATAATGGAATATTATTAGAAGTTAATTTAAAACCTTTAGATGTAGTGATTTCTGATTCTACCCCAACAAAATTTTTGGATTTTACATTAATATAATAAGTTTTATCATTTTCTAAAGTTAATCCGGATTTTGAAAAATTTGTATCCCAAACATCAGTCCAATCAAGAATCTCTGCTCCGCCAACACTTGTGCTTATAGAAACAGAATATCTTTCAACTCCAGTTGCTTCAGATAAAACTCCATTCCAATTAGCATAAACAGTCCCTGTATTTTTTTGTAAATTTATATCTATACCTAAAATTGCTCCTTGAAAAACTTCTTTAACTGGTGTTGGAGCTACTGGATTATCTATCAGTTTATTAAAAGAAACCAATGTTTTAGCTGGAACATTGTAATATCCCAAAGTAGAATTAGTAGATCTAGATTTAAAAACAACTGTTTTTTGTAAAGATGTCGGATTAAAAACAAAATAAGTCTTTATCCCATCTTTATTAAAAACAACTGCACTACTCAAATTTGCATAAATACTAGTATCTACTTTTCCAAAACTATTAAAAAAATTTACCCAATAATAAAAGTAAGGTTTATTAGAGCTTTCATATATTATATTATCTAAATTCAAAACCATTTTATTCATTGCACTGCCAGAATTAAACATAGCCAAATATTTCCAAAAAATATCTTTCCAAGTTTTCGGATCTTGATTGCTATTTAAAAGCATAAAAGAATTATAATTTTCATATAAATAATTTTCATCATATCCCAAATATAAACTAGTAGGATTGAGTGGCAACATCTGTATTCCAAAAACGAATTCATTTAAATAATTAGCTTTGCTTGAAGCATTAAACCAAACATCATATACAACTTTTCCACCAAATAAAATTCCTATAGATTTTTTGTTATAACTTGATGAATAAATATCATCATCTAGATCATACCAATATTTTCTTATGGATGAATATTCTGTAGTATATCCAAATATTCCTAAATTTTTATAGTCATCTTTATTATTTAAAAGTCCCCATAAATAAATTCCTGCCCAAGCATTCATAGATTCTGAAGATGATTCTTGATCATTTCCATAATCTCTATTATCATCAGAATCACTATAATGTGCAAATCCATTAGCAAAACTATGCCCTTCATA
>CAYQVV010000061.1:0-7192 GCA_964421155.1 uncultured Elusimicrobiaceae bacterium | reverse complement strand
AAATTTAGAAATAAAAATTTTAAAACCATCTGAAAAAAATAATACCTATTTTGCCAAACATCCATACGATGTAGTGCATAAATATGGAAAGATCTATATGACCCCAAAAATGGTAGAAATATGGGAAAAATTAAATGATTTTGTAAAGAAAGCGATAATAAAGCACGAAATGTTGGAAATGGGAGGATTATCTCATGAAGAAGCTATTGATGCAGACCCAGAAACTGGATGGATGATAAAATTTTTATCTGATTTTTTTTACTCCAAGGAATTTAGTAAAAAAAATTTTGAAGAAATCCCTTTTTTTTTAAAATTATCAAACTTAAAAAATTTAAATACTCAAGCATTTATAGAAAAAATAAATGGAATAATAAAGTATAATCATAATAATGCTGATATGATTATTAGATATTTTATAAATAGTTTATGTAATTTATTGAAATCAGATTTTTTTAATAAAGAAGAAGTGATAGAAATAATAAATGGAGTAATAAAAGTTACTCCATTTATTAGTAATAGTATTATTAGATATTTTATATTAAGTTTTAATACAAAGATATTAGATGAAAATACGGTTATAGAAATAATTAGTAAAATAATTACTGGATTAATAAAAAATAATTCTAAAAATCCTTCTATGATTATTAAATATTTACTAAATAATTTATTTAATTTCTTACAATCAAACGATTTATCTCCACAATTATTTATAGAAATAATGAATTTAGTAATAGAATTAAATTCTGACAATGCACATATTATTATTGATTATTTTTTAGATAATAAAAATAAATCTATTATTTTAAATTCAGATGTTGTAAATAAAGAATCATTTATAAAAATAATAAATTTAATAATAAAATCTAATAAATATAATATTGATAGTCTTATTAGTTATTTTATATTTAGTTTGAACAGAAATTTATCAGAAGAAACCGTAGTAAAAAAAATAATTAATGAAATATTAAAAATTAATCCTAATAATATATTTGGAATATTTGAAGGAGTAATTAAGGGATTAATTTTAAAAAAATTGAAATACGAGGATATGTTTAATATTATAAATAAATATATAAATGAATATGATATTAATGACTTATATCCAATAATATTTATGTATTATTTTTTGCCAATGATTACAGATGAGAAAAAAAGAAGCGGTATGTTTTTCGAATATTTTAAAGATTTAGCTTTAGATGAACTTTATGAGAAATATTATAAAAAATATATTGATATTATTTTTTCTAGTAAAGGAGCAAATGCTATATTTTATGGAAATTTATTTAAGCCATTAACAATATTTTTATTAGAAAAAGACAAAAATCCAAAAAAAACCTTTAGAGAAATATTTTTACAAGAAAGTTTACAAGAAAAAATTAAAGATATAATAGTTTTAGATGATGTTTTTTTTAATTTGTTAACAAAAGAAAAAGAAGAAGAAATAAATAAAATAAAATTATCGGAGAATTTAAAAATATTACCTAATTTAAAAACAGGTTTGAATTTTGAATTTATATCTTATAAAAATCATTCAACGGTTTTGGTTTTTGATTATAATAATGGAAATATAGAAGATTTGGGAATAATAGATTCAAGTCATTATTTTAAAAACACACAAATATTTTATGAAATTGAATTTTTAAATGATAAGCCTTACCAAGAAAATGGATCTTGTACTTTGAATGCAGTATTGGCAATCGTATATTTAAATAAAAATAGAGAAGAATTTAAAAATGTTGCAGGTGTCAAGGACAATATAGAAAAAATTATAAGATATGTAGCATTACAAGGTTTAGAATATACAGTTTCTTATAAAGATATTTGGAAAGATTTATTTAAAATTCCACAAGTAAGGTTTATTACAAAAGCAGATATTTTAATAAAATTTTTAAGTGAAATAAATATATCAAACTATGTAAATATAGGTTCAAAAAAAATAATAGAATTTCTTTTAGATGGAATAAATTATTCTTTATATTTAAGTGCAGACAATTTTTATTATTTAATTCAAAATCCAATAAAAGCATTAGAAAAAATATCCCAACAATTATCTGGAAGTAATGATGACTTTTCAACAGAAAATGCAACAGAGTCAAAAATAGAAATAGCAAAAAAAATAGTATTAATTTTACAAGAACAAGAATATACAAAAGCTCATCCATATGATGTAATGCATAAAAATGGAAAAATCTATATGACTCCAGCAATGGCAGAATTATGGAATATGTTGCCTAAATATATTCAAGCAGCAATTATAAATCACGAAATGTTGGAAATGCAAGGATTGTCTCATCAAGAAGCAATTGTAGCAGATACTAAAACTGGATGGATTATAACATTTTTATCAAATATTCTAAACTTTAATTATGATAAAGAATTTAAAGTAAATTTTACAGATAAAAATATAAATTATATATTTTTTAATTTAATGATAGCATTTTTAAAAACAAATAATGTTGTATATTTAACTAAAATTTTCAATAAAGTTATAAAAGATAATCCAGGGGAATTAATTTTTGTTTTTAATTTTTTGTTAGACAAAAATTTAAATGAAGATCAGATTATAGAAATAATGACTTTCATTATAAAATTTCATTATGATGAAATAATGAATAATTTTTCTACATTAATTATTTTATGGAAAACAGGCGGGTTAGATATAAAATTTTTAATAAAAATTATAAATATTATGATAAATCAAAATCAAAATCAATATTTTATAATTATAGATAATTTATTTAAATCGTTTTCATATCAAAATTTAGATAAAAGAACATATGTTGAAATTATTAATGCTTTAATAAAAGAAAATCCTAGTGAAATATTTTTAGTAATTTCTGTTTTTGTTATAAATGCAATAAATATAAAAATGGATGAAGGTGTTATTATAGAAGTAATAAATGAAATAATAAATAAAAATCCAGATGAGACAGATAGAATTATTTTTAGCTTAATTCAAGGATTATTTTATATCAAAAGCAACATAAATCAATTTATGAAAAAAATTGTAAATAATCATATAGATAAAAAAAATATAGGAATAAAAAATGGATTAATACAAGGTTTTACATTATTAGTTGAGGATAAACTTAGATTAGAATATATTAATAGATTAAATAATTATATAAAAAATAACCCTAATAAAATTTCTTTTATAATTTCTGATTTAGTTCAAGGGTTTTTATTAAATAACTCAGATAACAAAGAATTAATTTTTCTTATAAATGAAATTATAAAAGAAAATTCTAATTATACATTGATTATTATTAATTCTTTGTGTAAAAGATTAGGATTTCATAAATTACAAAAAGAAACACAAATAGAGTTTATTAATGAGATTTTAAAAGAAAATTCTAATCAAAAAATTTATATTTATTTAGCTTTTATTTCATTTTTATTTAATAAATATTCTACTAATAAATCAATAATAGAAACAGTTAATTTAATTTTAAAAGATAATCCTATAAACTTTTTTTTAATATTTTTGGGAGGATTTGATGTTTTTAAAAGTTTAAAAATAGGAGAAGCATTTGAAATAATTAATGAATTAGATTTAGAAAATTTAGAAAAAAAATTAGTAATATTTATGAATATTATTTTGCCAATGATTATTGATAAATCATTGAATCATGAACAAATAAAACAAATTAACTTTCCATTAGCTTTTAATTTAGATCTATCTTTAAAATATATATATGAAAATTATTATATGAAATATATAAATATTTTGTTTAAAAATAAAGGTGCTAATAGTATTTTTAATGAAGATATGATTTTTCCATTAATAATATTTTTGCTTAAAATGAATGAAAATCCAGAAATGAAATTTAGAGATATTTTAGGAATTTCTTTAAGAAATCTTTATGTCTTAAAAGATAGATTTTTTATAGATTTAAATATACAAGGAACAAAACAAATAGATATAAAAAAATTAAAAGATAAATTGGCTAAATTAGATAATATACAAGATGGTTTGAATGTTTGTTATGTTGCTTATAATAGTCATGCTACAGTTTTAGTTTTTTATTATAATACTGGAATAATAGAAAATCTTTCAATTTTGGACTCTAGTTTTGCTTCTAAAAAAAATTTTTTTGAAATAGAATTTTTAAATAAATATAATTATCAACAAAATGGATCATGCACTTTAAATGCATTATTGGCAACAATTTATATATATCAAAATAGAGAAAAATTTCAAAATATTTCAAGGTTAAAGAGTAATATAGAAGAAGTTATAAACTATGTGGTAATGCAAGGTTTGGAATATACAGTTTCAGATGAATATTTGGAAATGAGTTTATTAAATATTTCTAAAGATAGGTTTATAAATAAATTAGAAATTTTAATAAAATTTTTAAGCAAAATAAATATATTAAATTCAGTAAAGTATGGTTCAAAAAAAATAATAGAGTTTATTGATAATAATATAAAATATTTTTTATATTTAGGTCCAGATAATATATATTATTTAGTTCAAAATCCAGTAATCATAATACAAAAAACAGGATATGCATTATCAGGGAGTGAAGATCTTTTTTCAATATTGGAAACGACAGAAAGAGAAGATATAGTATTTATTCAAGACAATATCCAATACAAAGTCTATGAAATAAATCAAGATGATATAACAAATCAATCCTATATAGAAAAACATCCATACGATGTAATGCATAAAAATGGACAAATATATATGACTCCAGCAATGCTAGAATTATGGAATATGTTGTCTAAGTATATTCAAGAATCAATTATAAAACATGAAATTTTAGAAATGAGCGGACTATCCCATGAACAAGCAATTGCCGCAGATAAAGAAACTGGGTGGATTATACATATTTTTAGTTTTATTAATAAATCAAATTTAGAAAAAATTTTGAAATTTTTTGAAGTAATAGAAAAAGACAATAAAGAAGATATAATAGCTATTACTCAAGACATTATTAATAATAATCCAGATTCTACATTACTTATAATACAATCATTGGTCGAAAGATTATTATTAAAAGAAAAAAGCGAAGAGTATCTAAATGATATAATTTTAAATATTATATCACTTAACTTCGATGATATAGTATCTGATATTATTTTTGGAGTTATTAATGCTTTTTATGACCAAAAAAGAAGTCAAGATGAGATATTGCAAAGATTAGAACAAATAATAAATAAAATAATAAATAGAGATGAATCTATAAATTTATATCTAAATCCCTCAAAAATATACGCACTTATTTTTAAATTAGTTGATATGTATTTTCAAGAGGAGGGGGAAGATGAAACTTTTATATCAAAAATAATAACTCAAATAATAACAGAAATTAAATTAAGTAAATCTATGGGAGATTTTATAAAGCACTTATTTTTGATAGAATCTATTTTTTTTAATGAATATGAAATATCTAAAATTTTATATATTATTAATAAATTTTTTGAAAATAAAAATGAAGAATTAGAGAAAGAAAAATGGATAGTATATGATGTAATAGATGTTTTTTTAGAAAATTTATTAAAAAATAATAGTTTTAAAAAAGAAGATATCTTATTTTTAATAAATAGAATGATAAAAGAAAAGCCAGATAAAGCATTTTATATAATTGGGAGTTTAATAAAAAACTTGGATGTTTTTGCATTTAAAAAAGAAGATATCGTATATATATTAAATGGTATTATAATAGAAAATAAAGACTCAGTATTTTATATATTTGATTATTTATTAAGATTAAAAATGATTGATGAAAGTAAGTTAGATTTTTATGATTTTATAATAAATGAAATTTTAAAAGAAAATAAAGAAAAAATTTCTAATATAGAAGATTTATTAAATTCTGTTCAAAATATGTATTTTCTTTTTTTTGGTAAAAAATTAGAAGAAAAAATTTTAAATTTATCATTAGAAGAAATATACCAAAAATATTATAAAAAATATATGTATTATGCTTTTTCTAGTAAAGGTGCTAATGGGATAATTCCTTCACTATTAAAAAAGAATATATTTTTATTCTTAGTAAAAAAAGAAACAAATCCAAAAATGAAATTTTCTGAACTTATTAATAGTAGACTTAAAGATGTATATTTTTTAGATTATGAATTTTTTAAAGATTTAAAAGACACAGAAAATGATTTAAAAATAGATAGTAATAAATTTAAGGAAAAATTAAAAAAATTAAATAATATCTCAAATGGATTAAATGTATGTTTGATATCATATTTGCAACATGCAGTAGTTTTAGTTTTTGATTATAATAATGAAACAATAACAAATCTTGGGATAATAGATTCTAGTCAATATTTTAAAGCTACAGAAAATTTTAATGGAATAGAATTTTTAAATGAATATGCTTATCAAGAAAATGGATCTTGTACTTTGAATGCATTATTGGCATTATTATATGTATATCAAAATAAAGAAAAATTGGAAAATGTTGAAGGAGTAAAAAATAATATAGAAGAAGTTATAAAATATGTAGCATTACAAGGTTTAGAATATACGATTTCTGATCAATATTATCAAACTAATTTATCTATTATTCCTAAAAATAAATTTATAAATAAGATAGATATTATAAAAAAAATTTTAAAACAAATAAATATAGTAAACTTAGTAAATAGTAATTTTAAAAAAATAATAGAATTTATTAATAATGAAATAAAATATTCTTTATATTTAGGGGCAGACAATATATATTATTTAATTCAAAATCCAGTAATGGTTTTACAAAAAATGGTACATTCATTATTAAAGAATGAGAGTTTTTTTTCATTCTTTAACTTTACAATAAAAGAATATCTATTATTTAATAAAAATAATATTAAATATAATGTTTGTAAAATAAATCCAGTTTCAAATAAGAATCAATTATATTTAAAGAAAAATATGTATGAGTTAATTTATACAAAACTATTTGGTCAGCAAATAATTTATATGACTCCAAATATGATAAAGATATTGACTGAATTATTTCTATATATTCAAAAAAGTATGATAGAATTTTTTTCAGAAGAAGAGTTTAAATTTTTATTAGGAGATAGTATTAATAGAAGAAAAATTTTTATGCAATTAAAAGATTTTCCAGAAAATAATATATATAATTTATTTATAGCAATTAGAAAGAAAATAGAGAAAGAGAGTTCAATATTTCAACTTCGAGGATTTGCAGAAGGCTCTAGTGGAGTAGATTTATTTAAAAGAGCA
>CAYQVV010000060.1:0-7257 GCA_964421155.1 uncultured Elusimicrobiaceae bacterium | reverse complement strand
TTAGAGGCATTTAGCTGAAAAATTTATTAAAAAAATGTTAAAAAATTTCTAGGTTATTGCTTTTAGTTAAATGTTGTATTGAAATTTTAATTTTTTTATTAAATTTTTCCTATATGACTGCTAACAGCGGACTAGCTTTTTTTGTTTCTTTTTTGTGCAATGTCAAAAAAGAAATTTATATATTTTCGACAATTTATAAAAATTTTTCAAATAATTCGTTATTGTCACTGACTAAAAATTAGATTCCGCATTTCCTTCGGACAGGACGATAAATCGTCATTGCGAACTTTAGTGAAGCAATCTATATAAAAAAATCTTTTTCAATAAAAATAACTTTCTGGATTGCTTCATTCTCTATGCTCTCTCGCAATGACCGTAGTCTTTCTCTTCATATTTCACACCTTATATTTTTCTAAGTCGCTCTTTTAAAAAAACTAATTTAAAAAAAATCTGGATTCCCAGCCTAAAGTCTGAAGATAACAGAATACTAATAATTTTATAAAAAAATATTAATGACTACAAGCATTATCACCTGTTTCTAATTTTCCATTCAAAAAATCATCAACTATTTGCTTAATATCTTTACTCATAGCTCCAACAACAACTTCTATCCCATAGCTAACAAACAATTCTTGAGCCCTAACACCCATTCCACCTGCAATAATAATATCTACATTTTGTTCTTTCATAAATCTTGGAATCACTCCCGGTTCATGTGGTGGCGGAGTTAAAAAATTTTCACTAATTATTTTTTTATTTTCTAAATCTACTTCATAAACAACAAACTTTTCACAATGACCAAAATGCAAACATAAATCCCCATTAACTGTTGGAACAGCAATTTTTTTTAACATAACTCTATCTCCTTTTTTAGTTTTGAACATATATCCAAAACATTTTTTTTAAATTCATTACTAACTACTTTACTTTCCAAAATAGTTTCTCCATTAGAAACTGCTTCTAAAACAGATTTGTCAAAACTTATTTTGCCTAAAATTTTATCTCCAAATTTTTCAATAATTTCATTTGCCATTTCTGAATTTAGATCATATTTATTTATAACAATTTTTGAATCAATTTGAAAATATTGACACACCTTCAAAACTCTTTCTAAATCATGAATACCTGACATAGTTGGCTCTGTTATAATAACTACAATATTTGCTCCTCCAATACTTGAAATAACCTGACAGCCTATTCCAGGAGACCCATCAACTATCATTAAATCTTTTCCAAATTTTCTAGCCTCTTCTTTTACCTTTGAAACTAGCTTACCAGAATTTTCTTCTCCTGCTCCAAGTTTTGCAAAAACCATATCTCCAAATCTTGTTTTTGATATAAAAATATGCCCTGAAATATTAGTTTTCATTTCTATTGCACTCATTGGACAAATATAATAACAAAAAGAACATCCCTCACAAGAAATTTCATCAACTCTAAAATTTTTTATAGCATCAAATCTACAAATTCTTTCACATAATCCACATTGACTACATTTTTTTTCATCAATAAAAGCAGTTTTTCCACTTCTAAATTCTATTGTTTCTAAAATTTTTGGTTCTGTCAATAAATGCAAATCCGAAGCATCCACATCACAATCAGCCAAAACTTTATTATCAAAAAAAGTTGCTAATGCTCCTGAAAAAACTGTTTTGCCAGTTCCACCTTTTCCACTTATAACTACTATTTCTTTCATATCTTTAATATTCCTTTAATTTTTTGAAAAACATTTATAAAATCATCATTTTCTACAAAAATTTCACCTTTAGAATAATTTTCTGCTATTTTTTTTGAAAATGGGATTTTCAAAAGTAGAGGGATATTTTCTTTTTCACAATAATTTTCAGTTTCAATAAAACCTATATCACTCTTATTTATAATTACCCCAAATGGAATATCTAATTTTTTCAAAACCTCTATTGCCAATTTCATATCATACAAGCCAAATTTTGTAGGTTCTGTTGTTAAAATACAAAAATCAACTCCATTAACTGCACTAACAAAAGAACATGCTGTTCCCGGAGGACAATCTATAATTATTTGTTTTTCTTCATCAATACAACTTTTTACTTTTTTAATTAATGGAGGAGCCATTGCTTCCCCAATATTAAGTTTCCCGCTTACAAAATTATTATTTTGACTTTTATTCAAAATTCCTATTTCTCTATAATTTTCTTTCAAAGCACCTTTTGGACATAAATAAATACAAGCTCCACAAGAATGACATAACTCTGGAAAAATTAAAAATTTTTTTGACAAAAAAGCTATACAATTATATTCACAAACTTGTTTACATTTCCCACAAAAATTACATAAATTTTCATCGACTTCTGGAACCATAGAAAAAACTTTTTCTTCTATCATATTTTTTTCTTTTAAAAATATCTCTAAATTAGGTTCTTCAACATCACAATCCAAAATTTGAACATCTTCTCCATGCTTCAATAAACTTTTAAATAAAATCACACTTATTGTTGTTTTTCCTGTTCCACCTTTACCACTTGCAACTGCTATTTTCATAACCAATGTCCTTCAACATTAGCAGAATCTAATAACTCTAATTCTGAATTTTTATATTTCTCTAATGCTTCTTTTATTGTTATATCTTTCGCTAAAAAAACTTTAATATTTTCTGTCTTTAATATCAAAAAAGCTTTTGGTCCACAATTTCCAGTTATTACAGCATCTACTTTTAAATTTACTACATTTTGTGCAGATTGTATCCCAGCTCCATTTACAGAATTTAAATTTTGATTATTCCCAACGACTTCAAAATGTTCTTTCCCTGAAAAATATTCATCTAAATCAACTACTATAAAATTTTTTGCTCTCCCAAATCTCACATCTATTTTTGAATCTAAATTTTCTTCCAAAGCTGTTAAACAAATTTTCATTTTTCCCTCCTTTTATAAACAATAATATTATTAATTTATAAATAATGATAACCATTTTCATTAAATAAATAAAAAAAATTATTCCTCTTTATTACACTCTGAACAAATTCCATAAAATTGTAAAACATGATTTTTTATATCAAATTTATATTTATCTGAAAGTCCTTTTTCTGTTTTTTTCAATAATTCAATTTCTTCATCTATAAAATCTTTATAATCTATAATTCTTTTACATCTTGTGCAAATCAAATGATGATGATGTGAACTTTTGTCATCTTTATCTATAATTTCATATCTAGCTCTTCCATCTCCAAAATCAAACTTTAAAACAACTCCCATATTTACAAGTAAATCCAAAGTCCTATAAACACTAGTTAATCCAATAGAGGGATATTTTTCATATACTTTTAAATATATTTCTTCTACACTTAAATGTCCTTTTGTGTTAGTCAAAACTTCCAAAATAGCTTCTCTTCCAACTGTCATTCTATATCCGCATCCTCTAAATTTTCCGTGCCATTCAAATTTATTACAAGGCATAAAAAGTCTCCTTATTGAAAATTATTTTCAATAAAAATATATTATAAAACATTCTATTTAAAGTCAAAATATTTAATTAAATTTGATTATTTTTTATAAAATTTTATTATAAAAAAATTTAATAATAAACTATTTATTACTAAACCTATTTTTTACATCATTTTTTATAACAAAATCTCTAGGTGGGATTGAAAGAGAAATAAAACCTAAAATTCCAGCTAACAATGCTCCAAAATAATACCATTGAGTTTGATAATTTTTGAAGTATGCAATTATTCCTGTTGTTACAAGAAAAATTATAAAAACTAATATTGCAAATCCTAAAAGAAAAAATTTTTTAGGAAGATTATTATACAAAGTGTTTTTTGGATAAATTATTGCTTTTCTCAAAACAAAAATACTGGCAGTCAACATTATTAATATTGGAGATATTAATCTAATTATAAATAAAAATTTTAAATTTTTATTAGATCCTGAAAACCAATTCCCATCCAAGCCAATGATATGTATATTAAAAAACTCATATCTAAAAATTTGTTTAGATCCAGCAATAGAAGATACATTAAAATAAATAAATGAAATCCCAAGTATTAAGCAAAATGAAAATACTGAAAAAACAAATCTTTTTGAATTAGAAAAATGATGTTCTCTATCAAAGTATATGTGATTTAATATCCCAAGCAAAACACAAGGAGCCATCAAACTTATTATTATAAACTCTCTAGCACTACTAATTATAAGAGGAATTCCAGACAATATTTGAATAGGTCTGCCAATTAAATACAAACCAAATAAAAAAAATATCCAAAAAGCATATTGATAAGTTTTTTCTCCTATTATCAAAACTCTCAAAGGTTTAATTTTTTTTATATAAAGCGCCATTATAAAATATATAGATGAAACAATAATAGGAATAATAACATTTATAAAAAAAAGCATTTTGGCAGACATATAAAAAATTCTCCATAAAAAATTATAAAACTAAATTTATTCCTGTTTCTTTATCAAAAATGTTCATCTTTTGTAAATTAAAAACTATATCTATATCTTGCCCGACTGTTGCAGAATTTTCAGGATCTACTTTTGCAATTAGCTTTTGTTCTCCCATTATCAAATACAAATATGTTTCAGATCCTAAATGTTCTGTTAAATCTATATTTACTCTAGCTGTATTTTCAGAAGTTGTTGCTATAGAAAACATTTTATCAAAAATATCTTCCGGTCTTATTCCAAAAATGACTTCTTTTGAAACATAAGACATTAATTTCTTTTTAAAATTATCTGGAATTTTCAACTCAAAAGAATCGTCTTTTAAAAATAAATTTCCTTCTTTTTCAATTATTTTTGCATTTAAAAAATTCATAGATGGTGAACCTATAAATCCTGCAACAAATTGAGAAACTGGCTTATTATATAAAGACATTGGATCTGCAATCTGTTCAATTATTCCACTTCTCATTGCAACAATTTTATCTCCCATTGTCATAGCTTCTGTTTGGTCATGAGTAACATAAATTATAGTAGCCTGCAATCTTTCATGCAATTTCTTTATCTCTGTTCTCATAGAAACTCTTAATTTTGCATCAAGGTTTGATAATGGCTCGTCGAACAAAAAGACTTTAGGTTTTCTAACAATACTTCTTCCAACAGCAACCCTCTGTCTTTGTCCACCTGACAATTCTTTAGGTTTTCTATTCAAAACTTTTTCTATTCCTAAAATATCTGCTGCTTCTCTAACTCTTTTATCTATTTCTTGTTTAGAATATTTTCTAAGTTTTAAAGCAAAAGCCATATTTTCATAAACCGTCATATGTGGATATAATGCATAATTTTGAAAAACCATAGCAATATCTCTATCTTTTGGAGGAACCTCATTAACAATTTTCCCATCAATATAAAGTTCTCCAGAGGAAATTTCTTCTAATCCTGCAATCATTCTTAAAGTTGTAGATTTTCCACAACCAGATGGCCCAACTAATACACAAAATTCTTTATCTTTAATCTCTAAATTTATTTTTTTTACAGTTTCAATATTGTCCGAATATATTTTAGATATATTTTTTAAAACAATGTTTGCCATCTTTTTGTTTTCCCCCAATTAATAATAGAGTATTTTTAGATATTTTTTTTAGATTAAAACTAATATATTATTTTTTTATCATCTTATTGTCAATTTTATATTTATCTGCCTGCATTATATTCTTGTATAGACTTAACATCATAATCACCTTTTTTAATAGCCTCTATCCCATTAACAACTGCTTGTGCTCCAGGAATAGTTGTAATCAAGGATGTTCCTGTCATAACAGCCAATCTTCTTATACTGTTTTGATCTTTTTGTGGAACACTGCCAGAAGCAGTATTTATTATCAATTGGATTTCATTATTTTTTATTAAATCTAAAATATGTGGCCTTTTTTCATGAATCTTAGGCAGAATCGTAACATCTATCCCAGTATTTTTCAATACTTTTGCTGTTCCAGAGGTCGCATAAATTTTAAAACCCATATCGTATAATTTCTTTGAAATAAAAGAAACTGTTCTTTTATCATGATCTTTTACACTAATAAAAACTCCTCCCTGAGTAGGAAGATTTTGTCCTGCAGCAATTTGTGCTTTTGCAAAAGCCATTCCATAATCTTTATCTATTCCCATAACTTCGCCAGTAGATCTCATTTCTGGACCCAAAACTATATCTGCGCCAGGAAATTTTGTAAAAGGAAAAACAGATTCTTTTACACAAAAATAATTCGGTATTTTTTCTTCTGTAAAACATAAATCTTTCAATTTATATCCAAGCATAACTTTTGTAGCAAGCTTTGCTAGAGGCATTCCTATAGCTTTTGAAATAAATGGAACCGTTCTAGATGCTCTAGGATTTACTTCCAAAACATACAAAATATTATCTTTGAAAGCATATTGAACATTCATAAGCCCTTTTACTTTCAATTCTTTAGCCAGAGATTTTGTTGCACTTCTTATTTCATCTATAACACTATCTGTTAAAGAATATGGAGGTAAAACCATAGCTGAATCTCCAGAATGAATCCCTGCTTCTTCTATATGCTCCATTATTCCACCTATTACAAAATCTTCGCCATCTGCTATCATATCTACATCTATTTCTATAGCATCTTCTAAAAAACTATCTATCAAAACCGGATGATCAGGGGAAATAAAAGTCGCATTATTCATATAAATTTCCAAATCAGCATCATTATAAACTATTTGCATTGCTCTACCTCCAAGAACATATGAAGGTCTAACTAAAACAGGATAACCTATTCTGGTTGCGATTGCTAATGCATCTTTAAAATTAAAAGCTGTTCCATTTTCAGGTTGCTTTAAATTTAATTTTTGAAGAACCTGTTTAAATCTTTCTCTATCTTCAGCAAGATCTATAGAATCAGAACTTGTTCCCAAAATCTTTATTCCTTCTTTTTCTAAATCGGCTGCTAGGTTTAAAGGAGTTTGTCCACCCAATTGAACAATAATTCCTATTGGTTTTTCTCTTTTTAGTATGTTCAAAACATCTTCTTTTGTCAAAGGTTCAAAATAAAGTTTGTCAGAAGTATCGTAATCTGTAGAAACTGTCTCTGGATTAGAATTTATAATAATTGATTCATATCCTATTTCCTGCAAAGCATATGAAGCATGACAACAACAATAATCAAACTCTATTCCTTGCCCAATTCTATTAGGTCCTCCACCAAGTATTACAACTTTTCCCTTAGCCTCTTTTTTATTTTTATCAATATTTTGTAACGACACAAAAACCTCCACTTTGTAATGAAGAAATTATATTTAAAAAATTATTTTACCA
>CAYQVV010000059.1:2830-7416 GCA_964421155.1 uncultured Elusimicrobiaceae bacterium | reverse complement strand
TCATCTTTTCCATAAAAATCTAAAATAGTGCCAACTCCAAAAGTAGGATGTTTTACTCTTTCTCCCTTTTTAAAACTAATTTTAATATCTTCTTTTATATCTTCTGCTTCTTCTAAATTTGAAAAGATATCTCTATTTTTTTTAGTTTTAGCTTCAAATTTATTAATATAATCATCAAATCTAGCATATGGATTTATATTTATATCTTCTTTTTCTATTAAATCTTCCAAAATTCCTGCTTCTTGCAAAAATCTAGATGGAAGATGCATTTTTGTCATTCCATAAACTTTTCTCTGGCTAGCACATAAACAATATAATTTTTTCATTGCCCTGGTTATTCCAACAAAACATAATCGCCTCTCTTCTTCAAGCTCGTCTTTGTCATAGTCTACTTTAGAATTTGGAAACAAACCTTCTTCCATTCCTGTTAAAAAAACGACTGGATATTCTAATCCTTTTGCCAAATGAAGTGTCATTAATGTTACTTTTTGTGTGTCATCTTTCATTTTTTCTACATCACTTACAAGAGCTGTATGTTGCAAAAACCCTTCTAAAGAAACATCTCCATAAATTTCTTCAAAATCACCTGCTGCAGATACTAGTTCCATAACATTTTCTATTCTAGAATCTCTATAAATACTTGTATCTTCATACAAACTTTGCATATATCCAGTTTTTTCAAGCACATAATTAACTATTTCTTTTAAAGTCATTGTATTAACTTTGTCCATCATATCCATAATCATTGAATGGAATTTTTGAATGCTGTTTGCAGATCTATTTGGAACTTTTTCAAGAGTATAGGCTCCTAGTGAAATATTGGTCAAAATATCAAAAAAAGAATCTCCATCTTGTTGTAAACTTTCTACAAGCTCTACAGTTTTATCACTAATACCTCTAGCTGGAACATTTATTATTCTTTTCAAATTAATAATATCATTTGTATTTATCAAAACTTTTAGATAAGAAAGAATATCTTTTATTTCTTTTCTATCATAAAATTTTATGCTTCCAACCAAAATATAAGGAATACCATAATTTCTAAAAACTTCTTCGAAAATTCTAGACTGTGCATTCGTTCTATAAAATATCGCCATATCATTCAATGAAAAACCTTGCATTTGAAGTTTTTTTATTTCTCTAGCAATAAAATCTGCCTCTTCTTTGTCTGTTCCTGCTTGAAAATATTTTATTTCTTCGCCTTCTTCATTTTCAGTCCAAATAGTTTTTTCTTTTCTTTCAATATTATTTTTAACAAGTTTATCTGCTGCCTTTAAAATATTTTTTGTAGATCTATAATTTTGCTCTAATTTTATTGCTTTTGTATTTTTAAAATCTTTCTCAAAATTTAAAATATTTTCAACATTAGCTCCTCGCCAAGAATAAATTGACTGATCATCATCTCCAACAACACAAATATTTTTATATTTTCCAGATAAAAGTTGTATCATTAAATATTGACAATAATTTGTATCTTGGAACTCATCTATCATTATATATTTAAATCTTTCTTGATATTTTTCTAAAATATCTTGCCTTGTTTGTAACATTTGAACTACTTTAAACTGCAAATCTCCAAAATCTAAATTCTGACTTTCTTCTAAAATTTTTTGATACATTTCATATATTGCACCTACTGTTATAAAAAAATATTCTCCTCTTTTTTCTGCATCTATTTTATATTCTTGAACAGAAATCATATCGTCTTTTGCTCTGCTTATTAATGACGAAACGACTGTTGGAATAAACTTTTTATCGTCTAGCCCAAGTTTATCTAAACATTGCTTTACAATATTTTTTTGATCCTGCGAATCACAAATACTAAAATTTTTATTTAATCCAATATTTTCTGCTTCATCCCTCAAAAATTGAGCACACATAGAATGAAATGTAGAAATCAAAATTCCTCTTGAATTATTGCCTATTATTTTAAAAATTCTTTCTCGCATTTCAGCTGCTGCTTTATTAGTAAAAGTAACTGCCAAAATATTATAAGGAGAAACTCCTTTTTCTATCAAATTTGCAATTCTATATGTTATTACTCTTGTTTTTCCTGAGCCTGCCGCTGACAAAACTAAAACCGGACCTTCAGTAGTCATCACAGCTTCATATTGTGTTTTATTTAATAATTTTTCAAAATCTAACATTACTATTTTCCCTTTATTTTAACTTTTATGTTCATTTGATCTTATTTGTGGATATATATATGATAAACTACCAAAAGACGAATTTAAAACCCAAATAGTCCCTGTAGTACCTAAATTCGCATCTATATTCCAACCTATACTTGAATAAGTTGATAATGTCTGCATTTCTGTAGAACTCTTAAATGCACAATTAGTTTGTGTCCCAACACTTAAGATAGAGCATGTTCCTGTTAATGCTACACAATTTTTAACATTTGTTGTTCCATCATTAGAGGCTATTATAGATGCCTTATTTACATTTGTAGTTTCTATTGTACCTAAATTATAACAATTTTCTACAATAGATGTTCCTCCAGCATTTCTCGCCACAATCCCAGCAACAAAATTTCCATTATTTATTATCTTCCCAATATTATAACAATTATATAAACTTCCACCTTGATATATATGACCTACTACTCCTCCGACATTTTCTCTATTTTGTAATGATTTTATTTCTCCTATATTATAACTTTTCTCTACACTACTAGTTCCTCTAATATCCCCTACAATCCCTCCTGTATGTGCCCACTGTGCTGTCGTATTATCATTTATATTTCCAACATTATAACAATTTTCAACTTTTACTCCATTTCCATTTATATTCCCAACTATTCCACCCATTCCACTATCAATAGCCCCATTTTTCTGAATATTAGCTCTATTCCAACTAGAAGTTATCTTAATATTAGAAACACTAATATGCCCCGCTATCCCTCCAACCCCCTGTTGCAAAAGCATAGGATTTCCAACTATACTCCCTGTTATTCCTAAATTTTTAACTGCTGTTCTACTGCTTCCAGTTATATTTGCAAATAATCCAGTAGCTCCAGTATTATTTATAGTTATATTTTGTATTTCATATCCATTTCCATCTAAAACCCCTGAAAAATCTACTATTGGAGTCCAAGTTCCAAAATTACTCATATCTATATTTTTCATTAATATAAAATATTTGTTTAAATATTCTCTAATCATATTTAATTGTTCTGCTGTTTCTATTTGATATGGAACCGACTCTGTCCCTAAACCTTTAAAAATTAAATCTACTTTTGCATACCCATTTCCTGTATGTCCTAATCCTAAATCATAAAATCCCCCTTCTGGCTTTGGCATTTGAATTTGACCACCTTTAACATTTGTCCAACTATATCCTGTTCCATCTATCATCACGGTATTTGTAAATACCTTTCCCGAATAATGATTAGCTGAACCCGTATGTATTATAGAACTACTTGTTGAATTTTCGCTTATTGCATTACAACCATTATGCCCAGAAATAAAAGAAGATCCACCTCCTGATCCATTTCCAGACCCTCCAGATTGAACACCACCACCCGATCCACCACCATAATAACCTCCTCCTCCTCCTCCTGATCCATAATCAGACGAAATAGATTCAGATTTTCCACCAATACCAAAACTGCCTGGAAAATTTATCCCTGTTCCAGAATAAATATTATTCCCTGCCACTCCTCCACTAGTTTGATTTCCTCCAACCCCATATTGAGATAAATCTCCATGACCAGGATAATAACCTCCTGAAAAACCTATCAATCCCCCTCCATAACTTCCTTGTCCCCCATCATTATACACACCAGTTCCTGTACCTCCACCTGCTCCTGCTACCATAATTCTAGATTTCAAACTATTAAAATCATTCCATGCTCCATCAACTAATCTAACATCCGTGGCTCCGCCCCCACTATGCCCAGCCTTTGCACCTGTTCCTCCATATCCTCCTCCGTTAAACTTAGTTGTTCTCTCATTATTTCCTTGTTTCCCAATAAATATATAAACATTTTCATTTAATAAAAAATTAATCGTCCCTTTCGTATATCCACCTCTTGAATGTGTAGAATATGAAGGATCTGTACTTCCATTTGCGCCCCATAATTCTATTTTATAAAGTCCTGTCTTGGGAATTGAGACCTTATAACCCTCTTCTTTAACAGAAAAAACAAGATCATCTATTACCCCATTATGTAAATTAGATCTAACTTGAGGATAAGGATATCCTTTGTTTGAAATATTACTATTTAACACCCAAGTTTTTCCTGTATTAGAATTTAAATTATCAATATCCCAACCCAACCCTGTATAAATTGACAATGTTTGCATTTCTATTGAGTTCTTCAAACTACAATTTGTTGCAGATCCTGATCCTACGACAAGTGATGTACTTCCAGTTAGTGATATACTATTACTCAATGTAGATCTATTAATTCCAGCGATTCCTCCTACATTACTACTTCCAGAAACTATTCCTATATTATAACTATTCATAATAGTAGCATAATTATCTCCAACTATTCCACCAATTTGACTACTACCTATAATTTTTCCTGTATTATAACAATTATTTACTACATTACTAGATCCTGCACATCTTCCAACTAT
>CAYQVV010000059.1:0-2730 GCA_964421155.1 uncultured Elusimicrobiaceae bacterium | reverse complement strand
AATATCATTATAAAAAATACATTTATTATTTTTTTTAACATTTAATCCTTCATAATGTTTTATTTTTCTAAAAATTTAGAAATTTTCAATAATCCTAATTCATCAAAATGTTTTCCTATTATTTGTAATCCAACTGGTAAATTTTTACTGTCTTTTCCTGCTGGAATTGAAATAGCTGGAACACCTGCAAGATTAATAGAAATAGTATAAATATCTGACAAATACATTGCCAAAGGATTATCCAGTTTTTCTCCAATTTTAAAGGCTGTAGTCGGAGCAGTAGGAGTAATTATAAAATCAACTTCATTAAAAGCATTCTCAAAATCTTTTGCTATTAAATTTCTAACCTTTTGTGCTTTCAAATAATATGCATCATAATATCCACTTGATAATGAATAAGTCCCAAGCATAATTCTTCTTTTTACTTCATCTCCAAAACCTTGTGTTCTAGATTTTGTATATTCTTCCAACAAATTCTGAATATTTTCTGCTCTGAACCCATATTTTACTCCATCATATCTAGCCAAATTTGCACTAGCCTCGCTGGATGCAATAATATAATAAACTGCAACAGAATAATCTGTATAAGGCAAACTTATTTCTTTTATTATTGCTCCTGCATTTTTTAAATCTTCAACATTTTTCATAATTACAGATTTAACTTCTTCATCTAATCCTTCTGCAAAAAATTCTTTTGGCAAACCAATTTTTAAACCTTTAATATCTATTGATTTTTCTAATTCTTTTACAAAATTAGGAGTTTCAATATCAATAGAAGTGGAATCTTTTTCATCGTGTCCAGAAATTACTTCTAGCAAATATGCTAAATCGTCAACACAATTAGCAAATGGTCCTATTTGATCTAAGCTAGATGCAAATGCAACCACTCCGTATCTGGAAACTCTGCCATATGTAGGTTTCATTCCATAAACTCCACAAAAAGATGCTGGTTGTCTAATTGACCCTCCAGTATCTGATCCTAGAGATATTGGAACAAAATTTGCTGAAACACATGCTGCACTTCCACCTGAAGATCCGCCGGGAATTCTTTCTAAATCTACAGGATTTCTTGTTATTCCAAAATAAGATGTTTCTGTAGAAGATCCCATAGCAAATTCATCCATATTTGTTTTCCCAATAATAATTGCATCTTCTTTTTCCAATTTTTCAATCACTGTAGCATCATAAGGGCTTATAAAATTTTCTAAAATCTTTGAACTACAAGTCATTTTTTCATTTTTAACATTAATATTATCTTTTATCGCAATAGGAATTCCTGCTAATTTTCCAAGTTGATCTATTTTTCCAGATTTAATTTTTTCATCAATTTCATCCGCTTTTTTTAATGCTTTATCTTTTGTTAAACATAAAAAGGAATTTATTTCTTTATCATTTTCTTCTATATTTTTATAAACATTTTCAATTAATTGTCTCACAGAAATTTCTTTATTTAAAATTAATTTTTTTATTTCATTTATTTTTTTCATTATTCTATTACCTTCTTTACTTTGAAAAAATTTCCTTCTTTATCTGGAGCATTCATCATTATTTCTTCATGAGTAGCCAAATTTTTCTCTACATCTTCTCTCATAACATTTTTATCTGCACCTTTGCTTATAAATTCGCTTATATTATCTGTATTAACACCATTTAATTTTTCTATATATGAAAGTATATTTGCAAGTTGATTAGAAAATTTTTCTTTATCTTTTTCTGTTAATTCTAATCTTGCGAGAGTTGCGACTTTTTCAACATCTTTTATTGTCAATGCCATTTCTCTTCTCCTTTATTATTTTATAAATAAATAATTTTATACTAAATCATAAAATATTAAAATAAAAAAATTCTAAAAAATAAAAAAAGTAAATTTTGATTTTATAAAATTACAAAACGAATTTATTTATGAAAGAAAATTAATTTTAATATTATTTATTTTTTCCATATATATTAAAAAATATTTCCCTGTATATTGCCTACCAGATTCAATATATCCCAATTTTTTATATAAATTAAAGGCTATATTATTTTTTTCTCCAGTAAATAATCTAAATTTTTTACAATCTAAAAACTCTTTTTCTATATCTATCATTAGTTTTTTTCCTATTCCTTGTTTTTGAAAAAATGGATTAACAACTAATCTTCCTATATTACAAATTTTTTTAGAATCCAAATATGCTCTAACAGACCCTACTATTTCGTTATTTTTTTCGTATTTCAAAAACAAAGTCCCATTAGAAAAATCTTCTAATATTTCTTCCTTAGTTTGAATCATAGCTGGAATTTGCAAATCATTATAAAGTATAGATTCTTTTTTAAAAGCCAATTTTTGTAACTCTAAAATTCTAAGAATATCTTTTTCATCTATTACTTTCATATTTTTTTCTCATTTTTTAAAAATAATCATTTTTTGGTTTTGTTTTTTCAATATAAAAAAAATAATTTTTCTATATTAACAATAATTTTTGTCTCTTTTTTGTCCGCCTTTAGAGGCATTTAGCTGAAAAATTTATTAAAAAAATTTTTTAAAATTTCTAGTCTAATTTTCTAGTTTAATCAAACAATAAATTTTATTTAAATTTATTGTTATTTCCTTGTTTGTCGGCTACATGTGTGAGCCTCACAGACCTTTTAAAAAAAATCTTAGAACTTAATTTTAGTTAAGACTTTTTTTCTGTTAAAAATAAAACCGATTAGCGAGTTTTTGCCGACACAAAGCCAGCGGAAAGGTTG
>CAYQVV010000058.1:0-7739 GCA_964421155.1 uncultured Elusimicrobiaceae bacterium | reverse complement strand
TCTAGCCTCATTTTTTGAATCAACTAGCTTTAATTCAATCAATAAATCTTGTATAGCCAAAGTTGATTTTTCTGATTCTATTTCTATTTCCAAAATATCATCTGGAATTTCTTTAAGTTTAAAAACTTTGTTAAATTCTTCTTTTGCTGAAACTGCTAAATCTTTTGTCCAAAATTTTTCAATCAAAATCTGAGCCAAATTTTCTTTTGCAGTTTTTGGATGAATATTTTTAATTTCTTCAAGATTTTCAATAGTCAATAGTTCATAATATTTCATCATAAGCTCATCAGAAACAGACATAATTTTACCAAAAATATCATTTGGATTTTCATTTATTCCAACATAATTGCCATAGCTTTTACTCATCTTTTTTTCGCCGTCTAATCCTTCCAAAAGAGGAACTGTCAAAACTACCTGTGGTTCAAATCCATAATCTCTTTGCAATTCTCGTCCAACCAAAAGATTAAATTTTTGGTCATTTCCTCCAATCTCAACATCGGCTTTTAAATGAACAGAATCATAACCTTGAATCAATGGATATAAAAATTCTATTATGCTTATAGGGAGATTTGATTTATATCTTTTTGAAAAATCATCTCTTTCAAGCATTCTGGCGACTGTATATTTCGATGCAAGCTCCAAAAGCCCTTTTACTCCTAATTTTTCTAACCACTCGCTATTGTAAACAACTTTCGTCTTATTTTTATCCAAAATTTTGAAAACTTGATTTGTATAAGTTTCTGCATTTTTCATAATCTCATCTCTAGATAAAGGTTTTCTCAAAACTGATCTTCCTGTAGGATCTCCTATCATAGCTGTAAAATCGCCGATTATAAAAACAATCTCATGCCCAAAATCTTGAAACTGCTTCAATTTTTCTAAAGGAACTGTATGCCCTAAATGAATATCTGCAGCTGTAGGGTCTGCTCCAAATTTCACTGTAAGTTTTTCTTTTTTTTGCAATTTCTTTGCCAATTCTTCTATTGAAATAATTTCTGTTGTTCCTCTTTTCACAACTTCTAAAAAATCTTGCTGTTCTTTTGTTAAAACTATATCACTATTATTTTGCATTTTTTTCCTCTTCTCTAAAAGTTCTTACGAATTCATCATCTGGAGGCAAGAGCAATACTAGCTTTCTTCCCCATTCAGTAAATTCTTTTTTATTACCTTCTATGCTATAAATATATACTAAATTTTTATATGCTTGCACATTATTTTTGTCAAATTCTATTGCTTTTATATAAAACTCTTTTGCTTTTTCTATATTGCCTTGATTATACCATAGATTCCCAAAATTAAAACTCAAATCTGAAGAGTTAGGATTATACTTTAGGGCTTCATTAAAAACTTCGTCAGCTTTTTTCAAATCTCCTTTTGCAGTATAAATTTCAGCTAATTGCAAATATGTGTAAATAAATACTGGGTCTAACTTTAAATACTTTTCAAAATTTTCTATAGCTTTATCATACTCTCCTAGCTTTAAATAAATAGTTCCAACTTGAAAATGAGTCTGAACATAATTCGGAGCAATAGATTTTACCTTGTCATACATTTCAAGGCTTCTATCTGCATCAGTCCTATAAACATTTTTTTTATCTCCCAAGTCTGGATTATATTTCTTTTGCATATCCCAGCTATCTAAAAAAACATTTCCCATAAAATAATAAGCCATTACAAACCCAGGATTCAATTCAACTGTTTTTCTGTATTCTTTTATTGCTTCTGCATACATTTTATTTTTTGAAAAATAAATTCCTCTGTTATGATGAATATCTGCCATAAAAAAATTACATCCTTTCTTTGCAAAAAAAACTGCAAAATATGTAACAATGAGACTCAATAAAATTGCCAAAATCAAAATTATTTTATATTTTACTCCAAAATTTTTATTTTGTTTTTCTGAAACAGTTTGAATTTGAGATATATTTTCCAATTTTGGATTTTCATAAATTTTTATAATTGCCAAAATCATACCAAGCATTAACCAAAAACAAAAACCGCTAGAAACAAATCTCATATTTACACACATTAGATTATGAAAGCACATTCCTACTAATCCGCAAGTCACACCTACTAAATAATGTTGAAGTACAATATCATTTTTTTGATTTGAGTCTAAATTTTTTCTCTGCAAAGCTCCGATTGTTTTTGAAACATAAGAAATTTTGTATAATGATGCAAAGTAAAACAAAAATAGCATCCATATAAATATTCCAAATCCTAAAATTCCATCATCATATAAAACTTCTAAAAATTCATTTTCTGGATGATCAGTTGCTGTATTATGTTTCCCTTCTATATAAAAAATTTCAGATTGTCTATAAGCAGGATAAACTATTTTAAAGGTTCCTATTCCAGTTCCAAGTATTCTAGATTTTGTTTTTGATACAAAAACTGGATCATTTATCATTTGCCATGTAGATTCCCATGTAAAAACTCTAAATCTAACTGAATCTATTCTTTTTGAAATAAAATACCATACACCCAAAGAACAAAATATAATAAATCCTATTACAAATAAAGTCATAATTTTTTTTAAATTTTCTTTTTTCAAATGAGAAAAATATCTAATGCTACAAAATGTAAATGCTATAATTGCAAAACTAATCCCTATCCAACTAGCTTTACTTTGACTTGCAAAAATACCTAAAAATCCCAATATAACTATTATGCTGTATGCCCACTTTCTAGTTAAAAATATGTATGAAATAATTATTGGAACAGTCCAAACCAAATATGCTGAAAAAAAGTTTGGATTTCCAAAGGTTGAAAAAACTCTATCACCAAAAGCTCCTTTCCAACTTAAAGGATCCAACCCTAAAATTTGAATTAATCCATAAAAAGAACTGACTAATGTTCCTAATATTGCCCAAAATATTAGTCTTTCTATTTTCTTTAAAGAATCAAACTCTGTAGCTACAATAAAAAAAGTAAAAATATAAATCATCCTTTTGACTAATTCTTCCATTGATGCGACTTTAAATGGAGACATTGAATATGAAAAAACACTATAAAATAAAAACAACAAAACTGGTATAAAAAGAAAATGATTAAATTTTTTTAAATATTCATTATAAAAATAATTTTTAAAAGAAACTTCTTTATTTTCTAATTCTATAAAATTCCTTGAAACCAAAGTCATTTGAAAAATGTTTTTTAAAAGCCAAATAGCTGTAAAAATAGCTCCTCCAACATGAACAATACTTATTTTTATCTGACAAGAATCATATGTTTTCATATAAAAAGAAACTGCTAGCAAAAAACACATTACAGGTAATCCGTATTCCAATATCTTTCCGAATAAATTATAAAATTTTTTTATCATATATTTTCCTTTTTTGATCGTGATTTTACTAAAAGTGTAACCTATGTTCCCAGTTTATTTTGTTACATATCTTATCAGTTTGTACACTCTTATGTGTCATTCCTGCGAAAGCAGGAATCTAAAAATTTTAAATTCCATATTTCATTCTAAGAGTACGATAAATCGTCACTGGCGAATGACATAGAAAAAAATTAAAACTTTTATTAGTCAAAAATTTATTTTTTTCTTGGCTTCATTAAAAGTTCTAGCTGGAGAATTTATTAAAAAACTGTAGCAAGTCTCTTTATTTTTCTAGATTCCGCATCATTTGGTTCGCAAATCTCGGATATTTCATATCCAGAGGCGGAATGACAAAAAAAACTAAAAGGACGATAACTCGTCACTGGTGCAATGACATAAAAAAATTTGCCATATCTAACGAAGTGTCCTTGACACGAAGTGAGACATCTTAAAAAAGATTTCTCGCTATGCTAGAAATGACAAAAAATAAATAATAACTGTCAAAATGAAAATAAAAGTCTAATCTTTTTTGAAAGCATCCATTTTGCAAGATTTTACGCATTCATAGCATTTTATACAATTTGGATCTTCTATTTCCTTTTCATTATCCGTAATTTTAATCTCCATAGGACAATTTTTATTACAAATATTACAACTAACACATTTATCTTTCTCAATAATTATCTTTTTTACTCTTTTTGATATTGAGGAAACAAATGTTGAAATTGTTCCCATTGGACAAAAAACACACCAAATCCTAGGCTTAAAAAATATACCTAAAATAACAGCTAAAACTGTTGTTACAAAAACCATTCTAATAAAAATTATTCCTAAATCATCAAAATTTTTAACATACATAAGCTGGTAAACAAAAACATATAAAATAACAAATAAAACAAACCCTCTAAATAAATTAGTTTTTATAAATTTAGGAAAATCTTTTTTTAAACTAATTTTTGATAAAATTTTATCACTAAAATTTCCTCTAGGACAAAAATTTCCACACCATTTTCTTCCCAAAAAAAATGCAGTTATAACTGGAGCAAGCATACAAACCAATGCCAAAATTCCAAAAATAGGATACTCAATAGCTACAAAAAAATATATAAACAAAAGTACCCAAATATTATTTAACGCAATATCTTTAATTTTTTTCAAAATATTCTTATAATCCAAACTTTCCTCCTATAAATATTTTTTATTTTACAGAAATTTCTGAAGCACCAAGGCTTTTTGCAATTGCATCAAGCATAGCTTTTGACTTTCCAAGAGTTTCAAAATATTCTGTCTCTGGATCAGAATCTGCAACAATCCCAGCACCAGCCTGCATATAAATTTTATTTCCTTTCTTCAATATAGTTCTAATTGTAATACAACTATCAAAATTATTTTTAAATCCTAAATACACTATAGTCCCTGCGTATATTCCTCTTTTTTTATTTTCTAGCTCATCTATAATTTCCATTGCTCTAATTTTTGGAGCTCCACTTACGGTTCCAGCTGGAAAAACAGATTTCATTATATCAGAAAATTTTGTATCTGCTGAAACTTCTCCGCTAACCTGTGAAACTATATGCATTACATGCGAATATTTTTCTATTGTCATATAATCGTCTATTTTAACTGTTCCATTTTTTACAACTCTACCAATATCATTCCTGCCCAAATCAACAAGCATTATATGTTCTGCACATTCTTTTTTATCGTTTAATAATTCTTCTTCTAAAGCTTTATCAATATCATATGTCGCTCCTCTTTTTCTAGTTCCAGCAATAGGCCTTACAAGTAATTTGTTATCCATTCTTTTGGCTAAAATTTCTGGAGAAGCCCCTATAATTGATAGGTCATCAAATTTTAAATAAAACATATATGGAGAAGGATTCATTACTCTCAAATATCTATAAATATCAAAATCATCCTTTTTGTTCAAATCTTCTGTCAATTCTATTTCCCATCTTTGCGACAAAACTATCTGAAAAATATCTCCTTTTTTTATATAATCTTTTGCTTTTATAACCATATTCATATAATCTTCTTTTGAATGAGTCTGTTTAGGAAATATTTTTAAATTTTCATCTAAATTATTCTTTCCCTCCAATAAATCTATATTGCTTTTATTTTTATTAAAAAATATTTCATTTTCTATATTGCTTATTCTAACAAGCCCTTTTTCATAATCTTTATCACTTTTATCAGAAATAAAAACATTAGAAATAATTGATATTGTATTTTTCACTCTATCAAATATCACAATATCTTTTGGAAAAACAAAATACATATCATCATAATTTAAATCGTCTTTGCTTGATTTTAATTTTTTTAATAAACTTTTTTCAAAATAACAAATGCTGTCATATCCAATATATCCAACTGCTCCACCATAAAAAGGAGGCAAATCTAAATTATCTTTTATATTAGATTCAAAATTTTTTACTAAATTTTCTAACTCACACAAAGGATTTTCTGAAACAATCTCTTCACTTGAAAATTTATTTTCTTTTTCATTAAAAGTTTTTATTTCAATTTTTCCCTTTTTGGCGATAAAAATTGTATGAGCATCTAACCCAATAAAAGAATACCTTCCAATATTAGAATTCCCTTCTATACTTTCCAATAAATATATATGACTTCTTTTTTCTCTTAATTTCAAAAAAGCAGAAACTGGAGTTTCAATATCCGCTATTACTTCTTTAAAAATAGGAAATATTTTATTTTTATTATTTTCCAAATTTCTATCAAAACTTTCTTTACTCAAGACTCTCATTATTTGCCTCCAAAAAAAAATCTGCATACACTGTAAGTTATTTTAAAAAATAAAGATTCTATTTTTAGATATTTTATGATATAAAATTAACAGATTTTCAGTTAAAAATTTTATAATAATCAAAAAATATTGTCAAACTTTTTATATTCTCATATAATCGTCTATAAATGTATGTAAAAAAGGAAAAAAAATGAAATCTAAAAATAATATTAATTTAAGTCTAATAACTTTAGGATGTAATAAAAACCAAACAGATTCAGAATTTTTAATAGCTGGATTATCTGAATATTTTAACATTACTCCTGAAATAGAAAATGCAGATGTCATAGTTTTAAATACTTGTGCTTTTTTAGAAGATGCTAGAAAAGAAGCTGAAAACTACATAAAAGAACTTTCAACTTTCAAAAAAAATAATTGTAAATGCTTAATAATGACAGGTTGCTATGCAGAATTATTGCATAAAGAAATTTTTGAAAAAGAAAATGAAGCTAATATTTTTACAAACTCAAAAAATTTTAAAAATATAGATTTGATAATAAGTTTAACAGATATAAAAACTTTTTCAGAATCTATCTTAAATTTTTTAAATGACAACAAAAATTCTAAAAAATTTATAAGTAGCAACGGCAATATTTTTGGATTATTTAACGAAAAAAAAATCAACAGATTCATATCTCATCCAAATTTTAGCTACTTAAAAATATCCGAAGGATGCAATAACCATTGTGCATACTGTTTAATTCCAAAAATTAGAGGAGATTTTAGAAGTAGAAGCAAAGAAATCATAATGGCTGAAGCAAATTTTTTATTAGAAAATAAAATAAAAGAAATAAATATTATATCTCAAGATATTGGGCTCTATGGAACAGATATTTATCAAAAAGAAAATTTTAGATTTTTGAATATTCTAGATGATATTTCAAATATTAAAAATATTTCTAATGTTAAAACTGATGATAATGAAAATTTTTGGATTAGACTTTTGTATATGCACCCAAGACATATCAATAAAGATTTGGTTAATTTGATAAAAAATTCAAAAAATATTTGCCATTATATTGATATTCCTATTCAACATATAAGCGAAAAAATTTTATCAAAAATGGGAAGAAAAATAAGTAAAAATGAAATTATTGATAAATTAGAAATGCTAAAATTTGAAATTCCAGAAATAAGCATTAGGACAACTTTTATAGTAGGTTTTCCCGACGAAACTGAACAAGATTTTGAAGAAATTTTAAAATTAGTAGAAAAAAAATATTTTGATAGAATTGGAGTCTTTGCTTACTCAAATGAAAAAGGAACTAGATCTTTTGACTTTCCAAACCAAGTTCCAAACAAAATAAAACAATCTAGGCTAAAAAAAATTATGGAAATGCAACAAAAAATATCTCTAGAAAAAAATAAAAAACTTTTTGAATCAAACAAAACTTTTCAATTTTTAACAGAAGAAGTTATTGATAAAAAAACTCTAAAAGGCAGAATCTATTCTATGGCTCCAGAAGTAGACGGAGCTGTTTATGTAAAATATGATAAAGTTCAAAATTTTTCTAAAAAATTCTCATCAAAAAATAAAAACTTTTTGGATATAAAAATTACAGATTTCAATGAGTATGATTTTTTTGCAGAAGAAGTATAGAAATAATTTAT
>CAYQVV010000057.1:2395-7883 GCA_964421155.1 uncultured Elusimicrobiaceae bacterium | reverse complement strand
ATTCCTGCGAAAGCAGGAATCTAACTTTTAAAATCATAGATTCCACATCATTTGCTCCGCAAATCTCGTATATTTCATGTCTAGAGATTTCATATCCAGAGGCGGAATAAAAAAAACAAATAATCACTAACGGACTAGAAAAAAATTTTTATTTATTTAATCTAATTTTTAAATAACTATTTAATGCAACTGTAAAAATATTACTTACAAGCCAATACAAAACCAATCCTGATGGAAAATTCCAAAACATAAACAAAAACATAACTGGCATAAAAAGCATTGCCTTACTCATACTATTTTCTTCTGGAGTTGCATTATCATTTGTTCCCATATTTAACTTTTGGCTAAAAAACATTGAAACACACATAAAAACAGGCAAAATATTCAAAGAAATTCCAGCAATATGAGCCACTGTGTCAGGCTTTGATAAATCTTTTATCCAAAAAATAAATGGAGAATGTCTAAGCTCTGCAGCATTTCTTAAAGCTGTAAAAAGTGCAAAAAATACTGGAATTTGAAGAAGCATTGGCAAACATCCACCAAAAGGATTAACTCCTTCTTTTTTATAAAGCATCATCATTTCCATATTCATTTTTTGAGCATCATCTTTATATTTAGTTTTTAAAGCATTCAATTTAGGCTGTATTTTTCTAAGAGCATGCATAGAAACATAACTTTTTATATTAAGAGGTGTTAAACATAATTGCAATAATAAGGTTAAAATAATAATTGACCAACCATAATTCCCTGTAATAGATTCAAACAAAAACAATAAAAATAAAACAATTTTCCCTATCCCACCAAAAAATCCTAAAGAAACATTTTTTTCTAATTTTTTATCAAATGATTTCAAATATCGATAATCCTTATCTGAAAAAATAGTATCCAATTCTATAACTGTTTTTTCATTAGGCTTTATTGTTAAATCTGTGACATACGATGCTAAAGGAAGGTCATTTCCAAAAACTTCTATACTTTTAAAAAAATTATTTTTATCTATAAAAGCAGTTATAAAATAATTATTTGAAATGGCAATCCAAGAATTATTGACAGAATTTATTCCTATATTCATTTTTTTCTTTTTATTAAAAATTTTGCCATCTGAACAATAAACAAATTTCATATTTTTCAATTCTTGTTTAATAGGCAATTTTTCATCTGTAGCAATTCCTTCTCCAAGAAATATTTGAAAATTTGAAATAGTTTTTGAATTTTCAAGTGATCTATTTTCTATTTCCATTTTTACATTAACTAAATATTTTTCATCTTTAAACTCATAAGTTGTTTTAACAATAAGATCTTCTGAATCTAAAAATTTACCAAATAAAACCAATTTTTTATCTTGATTATTTAAACCTTTTTCTTTTTCAAAATTTTTATCATAAACTATACTTTGATTTGTTCCCAATAATTTATTTTTTTCATTATAAACTAAATTAACCAATTCTCCACTTTTATCCTTTAAAAAACATTCTTTTATCCCACCATTTTTATTAAAAACCATTTTTTGTTTGTCATTTTCTAAAATAAAATCATAGTTTTCTTCTGGCATAATTTGATTATCAGATTCTAATTTAGATTCCAATCCTGTTGAATTAGAATCTGTAGAAATTTTTGTTTCAGTCTTTTGAGTAGTAGATGTTTGTTGAATCTGTTGAACTTGTTTTTGCTGTTTATTTCCAAAAAAATAGAACCACCCAAACAATATTATAAATGAAAGCGATGCCGCCCAAATTGTATTTTTATTCATTAGAAATCTCCTCTTTTTTTTTATACTTTTGATTTTTATTATATTAATTTTTGAATTTTTTACATCAGAAATTATTTTATACTACAAAATTCTTCTTGTATTTTATCTGCAAAATTATTTGCTAAAGCCTTTATCTCTTCATAATCCTCTCCTTCCATCATAATCCTAAGAAGAGGTTCCGTTCCTGAATATCTAATAAAAACTCTTCCTTTGCCTGAAAGTTTTTTCTCTATTTCATCATAATATTTTTTTATTTTTTCATTATCAAAAATATCTACTTTTGTTTTCAACTTAACATTCACAAGTATTTGCGGTAAAATTTTTATGCTTTTAACCCAATTATTAAACTCTTCATTGCCAATTTCTTCTAAAATTTTTGTTATAACTAATGCAACTAAAAGACCATCTCCAGTATTTGCATATTTTCGCAAAATTATATGTCCAGACTGCTCTCCACCAACAAAAGCTGATTTTTCTTTTAATGCTTCATAAACATACTTATCTCCGACTTTCGTTTCAAAAAAATCTATTTCTTCAGAATTGAGAAAATTTTTTAAACCAAGATTGCTCATAACTGTCAAAATTAATAAATTATTGTCTAAATATCCTTTTTTTTGTTTAAAATATTTTGACAAAATTCCCATTAAAATATCACCATCTAAAATTTTTAGATTTAAATCAGAACTAAAATTTTTATCATCAATTTTTTTTATACCTATAACTCTATCTCCATCTCCATCAAAAGCAAATGCTATATCAAAATCTGCACTATTATCCAACAAAAATTTCAATAAATTTTCAATTTTTGTAGATCCACAATTTTCATTTATATTTTTTCCATTTGGAGAATCATAAATAGAATTAGTTTCTGCACCAAAATCAATAAAAATATTTTTTGCATATTTATATAAAGAACCATTAGAACAATCTAAAACAACTTTTGAATTTTCAAAATTAAATCCATCAGAAAAAATATCAAGACCTTTTAAAAATTTTAAATATTCATCATAACTTTTTTCTGAAATATCGCTATATTTTAAACCATTTTCATTTTTAGTATATTTTATATCTAAGATATCTAAAATTTCTTTCTCTATTTCCATTTCTAATAAATCTTCAAATTTTTCTCCTTTATTTGAAAAAAATTTGATTCCATTATCAAAATAAGGATTATGTGAAGCTGAAATCATTACACCGCAATCATAATTTCCATTACTTGTAAAAAAACTTAAAGCAGGAGTAGAAACAACTCCTACAAAATCTACAAAAAAATCATTTCTGTTAAAACCTAAACATAAAGCTTCAAAAATCCAATTTCCTGATTCTCTAGTATCCATTCCGATTATAACTTTTTTATTCTTAGCTGAATCTTTTTTTAATAAAATATTTCCTGTAGATATTGCTAATTTTTCAATAAAATCTTTTGTTAAAGGAAAAGTTCCTGCTTCGCCTCTAACCCCATCTGTTCCAAAAAATTTTTTATTGCTCATATATAAAAACCTCATTATTTCTTTTAAAATTTTTAATATAAAAAATATATATAAATAAAAAATAAATGTAAAATAAAAAATATCCTAATATTTTCTATTTTCCTTCTAACTCCAAAATTTTATCTCTCAATTCTGCAGCTTTTTCAAAATCCCAGTTTTCGACTGCTAGTTGCATTTCTTCTTTTAAATCTTTCATAATTTCTTTTTTATCTCTAGCAAAATATTGTAAATCAACTTTTTCTCGCAAAAGACTCTTTTTAGTTTTATCAATTTTACCTTCTTCCCCATAATCTGACAATTCTTTATCAATATCTTTTTTTATTGTCTGAGGAATTATATTATTTTTTTCATTATACTCTAACTGGATTTTTCGTCGTCTATTCATTTCTGAAATAGCTCTTTCCATTGATCCAGTCATTGTATCAGCAAACATTAAAATCTTTCCATTAACATTTCTTGCTGCTCTTCCAGCAGTTTGAATCAAAGATCTTTCTGATCTTAAAAAACCTTCTTTGTCAGCATCCAAAATTATTACCAAAGAAACTTCTGGCAAATCTAGCCCTTCTCTCAATAAATTTATTCCTACCAAGCAATCAAACTTGCCTTGTCTAAATTCTGTCAAAATTTTAATCCTTGAAAGTGCATCTATTTCAGAATGAATATATTTTGCTTTTATATCATGCTCTATCAAATATTCTGTTAATTCTTCAGACATTTTTTTAGTCAATGTTGTAATCAAAATTCGCTCTTTTCTAGCAATAACCAATTGAACTTCATTAAAAATAGTTTCCATCATATTTTTTATAGGTCTAATATTTATCAAAGGATCTACAAGTCCAGTTGGTCTAATAATTTGCTCTACAATATTATTTTTTGATTTTTCTATCTCATAATCTCCCGGTGTCGCAGAAACATAAATAACAGATTTTGTCATATTTTCAAATTCGTCAAATTTTAAAGGTCTATTATCTAATGCTGAAGGTAATCTAAACCCATAATTAACTAAAGTTTCTTTTCTAGATCTATCTCCATTATACATTGCCCGCAATTGAGGAATAGCTATATGAGATTCATCTATTATTGTCAAAAAATCTCCTTCAAAATAATCTAATAAACAATAAGGTCTTTCAAATTCCTTTCTGTCTGTTAAATGCCTTGAATAATTTTCTATCCCATTACAATATCCCATTTCATTCAAAATTTCCATATCATATTCTACTTTTTGTTTTAATCTTTGAGCTTCAAGCAATTTTTTTTCTGATTCCAAAACTTTCAATCTATCTTCTAATTCTTTTTTTATATTAATTATTGATTTTTCTATTTTTTCTCTTCTCATAACAAAATGCTTTGCTGGATAAATAACAAAAGATTCTTTTTCTTTCAAAATTTTACCAGTCAATGGATCAAACATTAAAATTCTTTCTATTTCATTATCAAAAAATTCTATTCTCACAGCACTTTCAAAATAAGGCGGAAAAACATCAATAATATCTCCTTTTATTCTAAAATTACCTTGTGCAAAAAAATTGTCGCTTCTAGAGTATTGCATTGAAACTAAAGTGCTTAAAAATTCTTTTCTGTGAAAATTTCTGTCATTTTTATTTAAAATTATAATCATTCCTTTATAATCTTCTGGTGATCCCAAGCCATAAATACAAGAAACACTTGCTACAATTATACAATTTTTTTGACTCAAAAGAGAGGTTGTCGCTCTAAGTCTAAGTCTATCTATTTTTTCATTTACTGATGCATCTTTTTCAATATAAGTATCTGACTGTGGAATATATGCTTCAGGTTGATAATAATCATAATAACTTATAAAATATTCTACCGCATCATCTGGGAAAAAGGCTTTAAATTCACTATAAAGCTGAGCAGCCAAAGTTTTATTAGGGGAAAGTATAAGTGTAGGTTTATTTAACTTTTGTATAACATTTGCTATTGTAAATGTTTTTCCTGATCCAGTAACTCCTAGTAATATTTGATGATTTTTATTATCAGCTAAATTTTTTAATATATTATTTATTGCTTTTGGCTGATCTCCAGATGGATTAAATTTTGATTTTAAATTAAATTTTTCAGACATATTCCCTCTAAATATTAGTTCATTTAAATATTAAATTTTCCTTTTTTAAGCTGCTGATGCTATAGATTTTATAGTGTCAAAATTTAAATCTATAGCTTTATCTTTTTTAATTTGCATAAACTTAAAAATTCTGGCTCTAACAGCTACTTTTATAATTTCTCG
>CAYQVV010000057.1:0-2295 GCA_964421155.1 uncultured Elusimicrobiaceae bacterium | reverse complement strand
AAGAATCTCTCCTTCATATTTTCCTTTATAAAATTCGGTATTTAATATGCTCGCTATTTCTCTACTACTCATACTTTTTTTATTATAAATTATCAACATTTTTTCATATAAACTTTCTGTAACTACGCCTAATACTGTTAACATATATCCATTTCCCATATCTCTAGCTATTTTTATTTGCCCTCTTTCCAATAAACTGCCCAACCCTTCTATTCTTCCTTTTTCTATAGCAATACATGTTTCTTTTCCTATTACCCATTCTATTTCCATTAAAATATTGCTCTTTGATTTTATATAATCTAATAAATCATTTATTCTTTGTCTATTTTTTGGCTCTCCTACTAACACAACATTCAATCCTACTTTATTCTCTATTTTCAAAATATTTAATTCATGCAAAATTTGTGAAATTTCTTTATTATTAATATCTATTACAATAACCCTGTTTCTATATTTTTCTGCTGTCGTATTATTAATTATACATTTTTCTATATTAGGATACATTTTATAAATGCTTTGATCGCTAATTTTTAATCTTCCTTTTAAAAAATCTATTTTTTCTTGTATAATTCCTAATTCTTCTCGGCTCAGCTTAGTCTCTATTTTTACCTGGTCAAATTCTTCTAATATTTTCAATGATTCTACAAAACTTTTTTGTCTTTCTCCTGCATTATTTAGTGCAAAATCATGGCATTCTTGAGCAGTTTTATTTGGATAGCTATTTCTATATAATATCTCTAGTCTCTCATGCAAAAATATTTCTTGCAATAATATATTATATTCTTTTTGATCTATTACTTTTTTTAATCTACTCAAACATTCTAGCAATGTTTTGCTCATTCTTATTTTAACACTTCTTTTTACTCTTTCATATTGAGTCTCCATATCCATTGACATAATTCCACTATTTACTCTTTCTACAACTTCCAATTCCCAATCTCTAATATCAAATCTTTCCTCTATTTCTTTGGCTACTTTATTTTTTAATACTCTATTGAAAGATTCATTCATTCTTTCTGTTAAGTCTTGCAATTTAACTCCTAAATTTTCTATTACATCAACTGTTACAGTTTTTATATCTTCTCCAAATAATTCTATGGCACTTCTTCTTTCTAAAAAACCTCTAAGTTTTGCTCCAGGTTTTATTTGTGTAGATATTTGCTCTTGAGTTATATCTTCTCCAAATAATTCTTCTGATTGATTTTTTGATTTAACCATAGAAGTTGTAGATGAATTTTGAACAGGAAGTTTAAAAGTAAAACTATCTTTTGACTGATCTGTTATTTCAGAAAAATTTTGAACTCGCAAAGTCTCTATAGAAGAAACTGAGCGAGAAATATCATCTATAAATTGTGCTATTTTTTCTTCTGTTCCAAAATCTTCTAAATATATAGGAAAAAATTTATTAACAAAACTTTTTCTAGCTTCTGGATTCCTTGCTATTTTTATAAATTCAAATCTAATTATTGCTATAATCCCTCTTATTTCCTCTTCACTTAATCTAGTTACTTCAATAGCTTCACTTTGATAACCAATTATTGCTAATTTTAATTTTTCTTTATCATACCCAGCCTGTTCCATAGATCTATCAGATCCTCCTATAGCAATTCTTAAAAACTCTCCTATTCTATAATAATAACAAGCACATGCGAAATCTATTAATCCAGTTATTCTATCTCCATCAAAAACTATATTCCCAGGATTCATATCTCCATGTATATAACTAAACTGCCAAAACTTACTTAATTGCTCAAAATCTCTTCGATATAAATCTGCTTGTTCTTCTATATTTATACTAGCTATCAAAGGATTAATATCTTTATTACTTTTTATTGTAGATAAAATCTGATCTAAATTATTTGGATTAAGCCAATCAGCTTGAATTTTTTCTCTATTAGGATAAACAAAATTAATAAGTACATTTTGCATCTGTGCAATTAATATTCCTCTATTTTTATTTTGTTCATCTGTATAATCTTTTCCAGATATAACTTTTCCATCAGATACAAATTGGCTAAGTGCATAATATTCTCCAGTTTGATTTTCTATCAAAAATTCACCATATTCATTCGGCAAAAACTTAGAAACAGGAATACCTTTTTTCCCTAAAAATTGATTAAATTTTAAAATAAAATCTGCTTTGTCTCTATCTGTTCCTTCTGATACTTTGCCAACCAATTTCCAAACATATTTAACAGGAGTGGGAATTATTTGTTGTGGTTTAGCCAAACCTCTCCCTCCCTCTAAAATAGAAATATCTTTTATTCCTCCCAAATGCGAAAAATTAGTTAAAAA
>CAYQVV010000056.1:2119-8127 GCA_964421155.1 uncultured Elusimicrobiaceae bacterium | reverse complement strand
ACTTTTTAAAATTTTCCCGTCGTAAAAAAAACTTTTTCAAAAAATACGCAAACGAATTTAATTAATAATTATTTTAAAATTTTTTGTAGGATTTATTTTTGAAACTCTTTTATGGCTATATATCAAACCTTTTCAATTTCTCTTCATATATTTTATAGTCTGGCATTAGATTATAAACAAAATCATAAAATTTTCTTGAATGGTCTTGATGAAAAAAATGAGAAAATTCATGAACAAAAATATATTCTATACACTTTATATCTAACTTCATTAAGTTCAAATTGATTGTAATTATTTTTTTTGAAAAATTGCAACTTCCCCATCTGCTTTTCATATATTTGAATTTAAAAATAGGAAAATCTATTTTATAAGGCTCAAAAAACTGATTATAAATTTTTTCTCCCAGATTTTGTAAAAACATTTTAGATTCAGAAATAAACCATTTTTCTATTAATTTCTTTCTAAAAGTCAAATCTTCTATTTTATCGGTTTTTAAATAAATATATAAATTTTCCTCATCATAACTAACATAGTTTTTTTCATCTTCTATAAAAAAAATAGTCATTTTATTTCCCAAAAATAAAAATTTATCATTATTTTTATAATTATTAGAGTTAAAACTAAAAAAATCTTCCTTTAATTTTTGATGATTTAAAGCTCTTTCTATCCATTTTTTTTTAGAATTTACAAAAGATTCTATTACTGAAATAGAAACTTTTTTATTTGCAGTTATTTGAACTTTCCCTTCTTTATTGATTCGCATATTTATATTTTTTATTGGCTTTCGAATCAAAATAAAATTTTCAGACATATTTTTTATCCTTAACTATTTATAACTACTCTAAAAGAAAGTTTTTGCTTCGTAATTTCTTATGATAAGATACTGCAAATCTATGAGCTTCATCTCTTATATATCTTATTAATTTCAAAACCTCTGAATTCATTTCCAGCTGTATCCCATTTTTTTGATTTTCTAAAAATATTATTTCTTGTTTTTTTGCTATGGAAATTATTGGAATGTTTTTTTTATGATTTTTCATAATTTGAGAAGCTATATTCAGCTGTCCTTTCCCACCATCAATCAAAAACATATCTATTTCATCTATATCTTCGGATTCTAAAGTTCTGTCTAAAACTTCAGACATCATTGCAAAATCATTTGGTTTATCAGTTGGAACAGTCTTTATTTTATATTTTCTATATTTTTCTTTACAAGGCTTTCCATCAACAAATACGACTCTAGATCCTACAGCATATCTTCCGCTTATATTAGATATATCAAATCCTGCTATAGTTTTAATTTTTTTGGGAATATTTAATATATTTTCCAATTTTGCCAATTCATCTGACTTGCTCTGATAAATTTCTTGAATCTTATCTAAATCTGTTTTTTTTATTTTCCAAACTTTTATATCAAAACTTTTATCTTTGATTTTATTTATAGCTAGAATTTTATTTTTAAGAATATTTGCTTTTTCAAATTCCATTTTTTCAGAATAAATTTTTATTTCTGTCATCCATTTTTTTATAAGCTTTTTATAATCAAATTTTATAAAAGCTTTTATATCGTTTATCATATCCTTATAAATATTTTCACCGATATCATAATAACAAGGAGCCAAACATTTATTCATAAAAAAATTTAAACAAGGTCTTTTTTCTTTTCCATTTAAACTTTTTTTGCATTTTCTAATAGGAAATATTTTTTTTATTAAAGATAAAATATCTTTCAATGTAGAAACATCTACATATGGACCAAAATATTGGGCATCATCATTATCCAATTTTCTAGTAATAAAAATCCTGGGATATTTTTCATTTGTTATTTTAAGATATGGATAAGTTTTATCATCTTTTAATTCTATATTATATTTTGGCAGAAATCTTTTTATTAAAGTATTTTCCCAAAGCAAAGCAGTTTCTTCATTCTCAGTTATCATAAAATCAATATATCTAATGTTCTGCAATAATATTAAAGTTTTAAAATCATTTGTTTCTCTAAAATAACTAAAAATTCTCTTTCTTAAATTTTTTGCTTTGCCAATATAAATTATTTCATTCTTTGCATCTTTATAAAAATAAACTCCGGGAAGATTTGGCAAATCTTTTAAAAATTGTTTTAATCTTTCACGATTACTTTTTATTTCTTGATTATTGTTTAACATATTCTAGATTTTTAAATTTTTTATATTCTTTGTAAAAAAATGTTGAAGTAAACATAATCATTATTATGTCTACAAATGGATAAATATACCAAATTCCATCCAATTGAAAATATCTTGGCAAAATTATTAAAGCTGGGATAAATAAAATTCCCTGTCTTAAAAAATTTAAGCACATAGCCAATTTTGATTTTCCTATGGACAAGAAAAAATTTATAGCACTTACATTAAAACCTAAAAGCATTACCATAGCCAAAAGCATTTTTAAGCCTCTCGTCGCTAAACTTAAAAGAACAATATCATTTTTACAAAAAATATTTACTATATCTTTTGCAAAAATTTGAATGAAAAAAAAGGCTGGAACTGTTATGCAAAATCCTAGCAAAATACAATATTTCATAACTTGAGTAAGTCTATGATAATTCTTTGCGCCGAAATTAAAACCTATAACTGGCTGGCATCCTTGGTTTAATCCAATAATTATCAAAAATACCAAAAAAGATACAGTATTAACTATTCCCATAGCTCCTATTGCAACATCTCCACCATATTTATAAAGAGTATGGTTCAAAAGGACAATGATAACACTAGAAACAGTCTGCATAAAAAAAGATGGAAAACCTTTTGAAAATACAGAAAAAACAATTTCTTTATCTATTTTTAGATCTCTTATATGTAAACTCAAAACTCTGTGTTTGCTTATTCTAAAATGATAGATAACCCAAATTGATGAAAAAATCATTCCCATATCTGTAGCTATAGCAGCGCCTTTCACTCCCATATTTAAAGTAAATATAAAAATAGGATCAAAAATAACATTAGTGATTGTAGCAATAAAAATTGTAATCATTGCCACCTTTATATTTGCCTCAGCTCTAATAACATTATTTAATCCCATAGAACAAAACTGAAAGAAAAAACAAGGTAATAAAAAAGCAAAATATTCTCTTGCAAAAGGCAATGTAACAGAACTTGCTCCACACAATATCAAAATTTTATCCATAAAAATATAACCAAAAACAATCAAAATCAAAGAAAAAATAGCATAAACACTAACAATATTTCCCAATATTTTTTGAGCATAAAACTTATTTCTTTCTCCAAGTTTTATAGATACTAAAACCCCTGCTCCAATACTCGCTATAATTTCTAGTCCTATAACAAATGTCATAATTGGGAAAATTAAACTCACTCCTGCCAGTGCTTCTGTTCCTAAACCTTTTCCTATAAAAATTCTATCTACAACATTATACAATGCAAAAACTAAATTTGCCAAAATTGCAGGTATTGAATTTTTTATTAACAACCTCAAAACGGATTCCGTTCCTAATTTTTCTGTTTTAATCATTTTTCAAAATTGGTTAAAAATATCCAAAAAATATTTAAATAAACCTTCTCCTTTTTTATTAACTTTTTTTAACTTTAAAACTAGCTCTAACTGTTACTGAAATATCTTTTTCTTTAACAGATGTATTATAAATACCATAACCTGCAAAATCTGTTCCATAAGGTTCATTTATCTGAAAAACCCCTGCACTTGCATCCAATATAGATTCTACTTTCAATCCAGAACTTTTAGCTATGGCTTCTGCTCTTTCTTTAGCATCTCTTGAGGCTTTTTCTAAAAGATTTTGCTTTATTTTTGGTAATTCATTATCTGAAATATAATAAGATACATTAGAAGATTGAACTGTTAATTTTTGTTCATATATAGCTGTCATATCAAGAGCTAAACTTTCTATTAATGTAAGATTATCAGATATCACAATTAATGTTTGCTCTAACATATATCCATCTATTCCACCATCTCCATAAGATGTATTTGAAATTATAGGTTTCAAAATTATTTCTGATTCTTTTACCCCTTTTTCTAATAAAAATTTTTTTAATTTATTATATTGATTTTGTGCTAATAAATATTCTTCAGAGCTATTATTCAAACCTATCTTTTTATTTAAAACTAAAGTCCATTTTATTCTATCAGATAAAACTCTTTGTGACGATTGACCAACTACTCTAACAGCATTTATGTCTTGTTTTTTATAATAAAATAAACCCAATATAAAAAAAGAAAGAACCATACAAATACCAATAATTAAAACTTTTGAATTAGGCATAAAAACTCCTTTTTTTTATAAACTAATACATTAATTTTATATAATTTAATTTTTTTATCTACAAAATTTTGATTTATATTTTTTTAGATTTTTTAGAAAAATCTAGAGAAAGTGCCCTGCTTGATTATAGCAAAGCACTTCCCTAATATTTTTTAGGCTGCTGTATCCAAATATCTAGCATTTGTTAGTGTATTAGATTTATCTGATTTCATTTTTACTCTAGATTCCATAGCAAAGTCTATTCCATATGTCCTTACAGCATTTGCACTCTGAGTACTCAATTCAACAATATCTTTTTCTGTAAGTTGTTCTGTAGTTTTAGTCAATAATGCTGTTTGCTGTTTTATAAAATCATCTGCACCTTTCATATTCATAACTACATTTCCTCTATATACTGGACTTGTTATTCCTTTTTCAAAAACTCTAACTTTTTGTTTTTCTGCATCTTTTTCTTTTTGTTCTTTATCTATTGTAGTAAACAATAAATCTTTTGATTTTGATAAATCATCTTTAATATCTTTGTTTCTAGCCCTTAATTCAAAAATTTGGTTTTCTCTTAATTGTTCAAATTGTTTATCTCTAGCTAAAATTTGACTATCATTTGTTGCTACAATTTCACCTCTTTGCATAATAGTTATATTTCCAAAAACTCCTTCTTCTATTAATTTATTAATTCTTCTCAATTTATTATCTGCTCTAAAATATCTAACTATTGGAAGTATTCCTAAAGTAAAAATAGATAATGCCCAATGAGTATGAACTCTTTCTAATTTTTCTCTAGCATTTATATTTAGAACTATTGGTGTACTTGCATATTGACTAATTTCTGTTTTTCCTAATTTTTCATTGTATTTCTCCAATGATTCCAATATCTCATCAAATTCTTTTGTGTCTGAAACATCTCTTACCAAAACTCCTTCTCCAAACATTTTTTCTTGCCATAATTTTACACTGCTTCCATTATTTGCTAAAACTTCTATGTCTCCTTGATATCCATATCTAGTTAAAAGTGTCATTAAATCATTAATTTGTTTTGGGCTTTTTGCTAATTCATCTGAAATTTTTACAACTTTAACTGTTTCCCAATCAACTGTTTTCATACTTGTTTCTATTCTAGAATTTAATCTTGGATTTAAAATTAATATTTCATTTTTATCTAATATTGTTTTAGCTTTTTCTTCTTCTATAAAAGATCTAACTATTTCTCCTTTTCTATTGATAAATTTCATCCTTTCATTATTAAATGATTTAGTTAATACTCCTTGTATCGCTATAGGCAATATTTCCGCCTTTTCTAATCCTACTATTATATCTCCTTGCATTTCAGTCATTTCTTCTGATCTTAACATTCTTGATAACCACTCTTTAAATAAAACTTCATTTGTTAATACATAATCTGGTGCTACTAAAACTTTTTGACCTTGCAAATCCGTTCCTAATATTCCAAACAATCCTGGATTATTAACTCTTAAAATATTTCCTCTATCATTCATCAACACAAATTTTCTATTTGATTGTTCTTTTATTCCTGCCATCTCTGCAACAAAAAATTCACAAGTATTTTTTACTTTTCCTCTGGCTATTTTCGTTGCGGCTAAAGCCTTTTGTCTTTCTGCTTCTTTATCTAAATCATCTAAAGATGTCCCTTCCTTTATTTCTGGCAATTCTATTTCTATACCTTTTTGTAAATCTCTATATTGCATTTCTATTTGCCTTAATCTTTGCATAA
>CAYQVV010000056.1:0-2019 GCA_964421155.1 uncultured Elusimicrobiaceae bacterium | reverse complement strand
TCATCAAAATTTGGCTTCATTTGTGCACTTTCTAAGTCTATATTTTTATAATTAAATTTAATCGATGGGGTTTTGATTCCTAAACCATTTAATTTACTATCCCATTCTTTTATTTTTTCTGCTACTTTCTGATCTGTTGCTCCAAAATATTTACCATTTTTCATAAATACAACATTTTTTGTAATTTCTTTCGATTCAGAAACTTCTCTCAATATAAAACTTGTTATATCATCTATATTTTCATCAGATACATTATCTAAATCAATTATTACTGCTCCTGATTTAGTCTGTCTCAATTCTTTCATGATTTCTTCTTGTTGTTCTCTCTTTGCATTAGTTCTTATATTTTTAGGCTTTATTGTTTTAGGCTTTCCAAAACTACTCAAATCCATACCAGCAAACATTCCTGCAAATTGAGACATATCTGCTTGCCCTCCAGATAAAACTTTTTGAAAATCTTCATTCCTGCTTTGTAGTTCTCCTGTATCTACTAATATAACGCCATCTTCTTCCCCGTTTTCTTTATATTTTTGTTCTTGTCTTTCTCTAGAATAAATATCTACAATATTTCCTTTTGTATCTTTTATAACTATAGCTTTTGGCATATTTTTTGGAACTTCTGTTGATATTAACATTCTCTTTTTTTCATTAAATTTTTTAATTCCTTGCCTTATTGCTTCGTTATTTATTTCAGATTTTTCAGCTGAAACTTTTATTTCCAAAACTTCATCTGTTAAAGAATTTCTTATATATCTATCCATCAACATTTGCTCTGTTTCCATTGCAATTAAATCTTTATATTCTGTCTGTGTAATTTTTCCTTCTTTCAAATCTCTTTTAGCTTGCCTAAATATTGAATTTGAAAAATCCAGTTGTATACTTTTAGTTTCTAAAAGCAATGAGTTATCTTTCATCTTTGCTGCTATTGGCAAAGCAATTATATGAGAAATAAATGGGATACTCGTTAATATTCCCAAAATTATCATTCCAAATTTTCCAAAACCTGTCTTTCCCTCATAACCACTTTTCTTTATAATTGTATACGAAACTGAAACTCCTCCCAAAGTAACTATATTTCCTAAAATAAATAATGTTTTCTGCCACCAAGTCATTGAATGAAAACCTTTTCCTACTGTTGTTGCTTCATCTTCTTTATACTCTAATACATCTGATCCAAATAATTTCTCCACAAAGTTAGCTGTTATACTAAATAAACCTTTAGCTATCCACATCAATGGATATGCCAAAATATATCCTATCCAAGATAAAAATATTCCTATCTTTACTATAGCTCCCCTAAAAGTATTCCAACTACCTGTTCTGCCCCAGACATCTTTGCTCCAACTTGGAAAACTATGTATCCAACCTGTAAAACCTGACATATCGCTAGATACAGACTCCCAATATCCTTCTTTTATTTGTCCTTTTATTCCCTTATTTTCTGCATTAAATATTTCTTTTCGTCTCTCAGTCTCTGCTTTTGTCCATTTATCCACCATTTCATCACTTGTACTTGCTAATAATACTCCATAATCTGTTGCCTCAACAGAATATACTCCTTCAGTCAAAGTTCCAAATTCTTTTTCTAAACTTGCTTCTTGATTATATGCATTTTCTACAACATATTCTTTCAATATTTTTGGATCCATTGATCTTAATATTTCCAATCTTTCGTCCAAAATCTGCTTCTTTTGTTTAACTTCTTCAATTTTCACCAATTTTTGCTGTATTTCTAGAAATGAAAATTCTTTTTCTTTCAATTCATTCTCTTTTACTAAATCTTCTTCATCTGTATCTATTTCTCCCTGTAATACTCCTACTCCATAGTCTACTATACTTTCTTCTTTTTCCATATTTTCTGTTTCTTGTTCTAAACGTTCTTCTTCTGTTTGTAATTTTTGTATTTCTTCCTCTACTTCTTCCAATGTTCCCATTTTTATATACTCAGATATATCTGCTCCAAACAATTTCCTTGAATTTTCTATATATCTTTGTTGCAATTGCACTTGTTGAACTTCT
>CAYQVV010000055.1:1754-8494 GCA_964421155.1 uncultured Elusimicrobiaceae bacterium | reverse complement strand
CTTTTTTTGGCAATGTAAAAAAAGAAAATTATTTGTCTAAGGCAATCTATAAAAATTTTTCAAATAATTCGTTATTATCACTGAAACAGAACAATAGATTCCGCATTCCCTTCGGACAGGACGATAAATCGTCACTGGCGGAATGACAATTTACTAAATTTTCCCTATATGACTGCTAACAGCAGACTAGCATTTTTTGATTCTTTTTTGGGCAATATAAAAAAAGAAGAGTATTTGTCTAAGGCAATTATATTTTTATTTTTTTCAATAAAAAACTTGAAAAATTATAATAAAAAAGTATACTAAAAAAACATAGTTTATGTGTAATTTTTGGAGGGTTTAATATTGTATACTTTTATTTTAATAATTCATTCTATAACTTGTGTTTTATTAATACTAATAGTTTTATTACAAGCTGGGAAAAGTTTTGGACTATCAGGATTAATGGGTGGTGGAAGTAGTGAAGCAATATTAACAACTGCTGCAGGAAATACTCTTTTAAAAAAAATAACTGCTGTTTTAGCATTAATTTTTTTAACTACCTCTTTTTCTTTAACATTTTTAACATCAAAAAGATTAAATAAAAGTTTACTTCAAGATATAATGCCTCCAGCTCCAACTTTTCCAGTAGTGGGAAATACAGGAACTACAACAAATACTTCTACTGACACTATTAATACAACAACATCTTCTGTTCAACAAACAACTGTTACTCAAACGACATCCCAGTCTTAAAAATAAACTTTCTGCTGGGGTGGCGGAACTGGTAGACGTGCACGTTTGAGGGGCGTGTAGAGCAATCTGTATGGGTTCAAGTCCCATCCCCAGCATTTTTTTGTTGGGATTATATTATAATAAAATTTCATGCGGGAGTAACTCAGTTGGTAGAGTGCAACCTTGCCAAGGTTGATGTCGCGGGTTCGAGTCTCGTCTCCCGCTCTATTTTAATACAAAAATAATTTTGTGATTTTTTAAGATTTTTTTTATAAATTTCATTTCGTAAAATTTAAAAACTTAAAATTTTCTATTTCATCCAACTTTAATTTTGATTTTTCTAGGTCTCTAAAAATTATTTTCAAATCTAATCCCAATTCATAAAAAATATTAAAATCATCTTCTCTCATAGGTTGCCCTATACATAACCTTCCAGATTCATCTAAAAAATTAAAAATATTTTCAAAAAAAATATCAAAATAAAAATCTTCTAAATATTCACTAACGCCAAAAGTATAAATTATATCTTGCTTTTGCATTTCAAAATCTTTACTGAACAATTTATAAATAGGAATATACTCATACTGAACATTTACATATTTATTATGTTTTATTTTTAGATCCTCAATGATTGTTTTAGAATATTTTAACGCATTCTTAGATAAAAAATATAATGTTATATCGCAATGCTCTATTGTTTTATCAAATCTTATAAGATCAAAAATCTCATAACAAAAACCAGAAATAAATCCAGAAATCTTTATAAAAATTTTTTCTTTTAATTTTATATCAATCAAATTTTGTAAATTTCTATATAGATACTGTGTCGTTTTTTTATAATTTGAACACAAAGGTAAATGTAAAGTATAATCTTGAATAAATTTTGAAAATAATGATAAATTTTCATTTGAATTATTTTGATAAATATATTTTGCAATATTATTATTAACGAAATGTCCTGATCTTTTATAAAAAATAGATCGATTGATAGGTGCTGTAAAAATAAAATCTTTTAAATTATAAAAAAAATATTTTTTATAAAAATCTTTTTTTTCTATATATAAATTTTTATATATTTCATTTAACTTTATAAAAAATTCATCTATTTCAGAAAAAAATTCATCTTTAGATTTTAAAAAAATTTCATCTATAAAGCTATCAAAATCTAACTTATATTTATTTTTTTCTTCTATTATTTCAAAATTATATTTCAATGAATCTAATAAATATCGCAAATCTAAAACACCATCTTTAAAGTTATTATCTATAAAGTTTCTAACTTTAAAATCTTCTAGAATTTTTCTATTAATCTGTAATTTATTTTCATTTTTAACGTTTTCTATTTCTATAATATCATTTAAAGGAACTTCTTTATCTAAAATAGCTATTCTTAAAAGCCAACAATCATAAATAAATTCTAAGTTAACAATAACTCCTGTTCCTAATATAAAAACCTGTCCATTATCTAAATTTAAACTTATATTTATTAATATATCTTTTAAATTAAATATTTCTTTTGAATTTTTTACTAAAATTGATAATCCATATTTTGATATATCTTGTAAAAAAATGTCATTTTTTTTAGTAAAAAGTGTTATGTCTGTAAAATCCTTTTGATCTTTCAAAGAATCTTTTTCTTTATCAAAAAAAACATTAAATTTTTTATCAGACAAATTAATTCTTGGTTCACGAGCTCTAAACTCTACTATTGAAGACTCAAAAACAAGCCCAATTTTATATTTTTCTATATCTGAAACAGAATTAGCTATAGAACAGTAAACTATTTCCGAATGCTCTATAAATTTATCTAATTCTTTATTAAAAATTTTTATATTATTAAGTTTTTCGCCTTTTCTAAAATCAAATTTATCTGCATCTACAACGAAAGACAATCCTTTCTCTGTAATACAAGAAACTGGACAAATTATAATTTCATTATTATGATTAATAAATTCAATATATAAATATGCATCAATATATTTATCTTCAATCATAATTAGATTTTCCTTAAAATTAAAATTTTATTTATCTATTAAAGAAAACATTATTTCTGCTTCTGCAACCAGCATATCCTCAACATAAGCTTTTCCTTCTAGTTTTCCACCTCGTTCTCTAGCTCTTGTTACTTCTACTTCTAATCTCAACCTATCACCAGGAACTACTGGTTTTCTAAATTTAACTTCATTTATACCCATAAACAAAGGAATTTTTGTCTCAGAAAGGCCACTTCTTGATAAAAAAATTAAACACGCTGTTTGAGCCATTGCTTCTATAATCAAAACTCCTGGCATAATAGGATTCCCTGGATAATGTCCTTGAAAAAAAGCCTCATTTATAGTTAAATTTTTAAATCCTATTGCAGATTTAGTTTCATCTGTTAATATTGCTCTATCAATTAATAAAAATGGATGTCTATGAGGGATAATAGCCATTATATCATTTACATTCAAAAGTTTCCCTTCATATTTTTTAACATTTTCAGTATTTGATATTGAAATATTTTCTTTTTTAGATGTATTTAAAACTTCTAAAATTTTTTTTGCAAATTCTACATTGACTGAATGTCCACATTTAACAGCTATTACATGCCCTTTAATAGGCTTCCCCAACAAAAATAAATCTCCTATTAAATCTAAAATTTTATGTCTAACAAACTCATCTTTAAATCTCAAATTCGTTTTATTATGAATTTTTGTTGCACCAATAACAATTGCATTATCTAAACTTCCACCTTTTGCTAATCCTTCTCTTTGCATACACTCTATTTCATAATCAAAACAAAAAGTTCTAGCAGGAGCAATCTCATTACAAAAAGCATCCTCTGCCAAAGTAAAACTTAAAAATTGTGTTTCCAAAATAGGATGATTATAACTAATAGTACAAGAAATTTTAAACTCATCTGAAGGTAAAATTATAAGCTCTGCATCCTTATCTTGAAATTTAATAGGCTCTTTTATAGTAATATACTCTTTTTCTTTTGTTTGTTCAATAATTCCTGCCTCTTTCAAAATTTCTACAAAAGGGAATGCACTTCCATCTGCAACTGGAGGCTCATTAGCATCTATTTCAACAATAACATTATCTATTCCTAAAGCATGAAAACTAGCCATAATATGTTCAACTGTATGAACTCTGGCTTCTCCATTTGCCAAAGTTGTTCCTCTAGTTACACCTACAACATTATTAATATTTGCTATTATTTCTGGATTATTTGGCATATCAATTCTTACAAATCTAACTCCATAATCTTCTGGTGCAGGCTTGAATTTAATTGTTGTTTTACTCCCTGTATGCAAACCTATTCCTGAATATATACATTCTTTCCCTATAGTTCTTTGCTTAGCCATTTATTCCCCCTAATTAAAGAAAAAAAGACACCTATAAGGTGTCTAAAAATATTTTTACTATTCTAAAAAATCAACTCCACCTTTAGAAAAAGGATGACATTTTAAAAGCCTTTTTAAAGTTAACCAAAAACCTCTTACAAACCCTTTTTTAGCGAAAGCCTCCAATGCATAAGAGGAACAACTAGGATAAAATCTACAAGTTCTAGGTTTATTAATATATTTAGATATAACTCTATATAAATTTATAAAAAAACAAAATATTTTTGGCATTAAATATTTATCTAAATAATTAATAATTTTTGACACAAATCTAAAAATTCCTTTTCAATAAAAGTAATTTTCTCATCAGAAAAATCTTTTTTTACAACAAATAGAATATCATTAAATTCACTAAATCTTATTTTATCAGAATTTAATCTAAAAAATTCTTTGATCAATCTTTTCATTCTATTTCTTTTAACTGCATTTGCAACTTTCTTTCTAATAGAAATAGCTAATCTATTATAATCAAAAACATTCTTGCATAATATTAAAACAAAATATTCAGAATTATACCTATATTTAGATTTATATAAATTTTCAAAATCTTTTTTATTTCTAATTCTATATTTATGACTAAATAAATATCTATTATTTTCCACTATATATTTTTAAATTTTAAACTGTTAATCTTTTTCTACCCTTATTTCTTCTTGATTGCAAAACATTTCTTCCTGCTCTACTAGACATTCTCATTAAAAACCCATGGACTTTTCTTCTTCTTCTATTATTTGGCTGATATGTTCTTTTCATTTATTTATTCTCCTAATTTTAACAATAATCAAATTTTTTATTATATTTTTTTCAGCATATTTTGTCAATATCTTAATAAATCTATTATTCACCATGAGCAAAGCATAATGCAAAAATAGAATTAGCTCCATTATCTAACAAAATTTTTGAAATATTATTTATTGTAGTTCCTGTTGTAGAAATGTCATCTAATATCAAAATATTTTTATCTTTTATATAATCTTTATTGATAATTTCAAAAGCATTTTTTATTTCTAATTCTCTACTTATCTTATTTAAAGAAAAAAAGAAATTTGTATTTTTCTTCTTTAACAAAATATCATTTCTATATTCTTTACTATAGCAAACTCTTAAAATTTCTGCAAATAATACAGTTTGGTTATAACCTCTTTTTTTCTCTCTTTCTTTATGAATTGGAACTGGCAAAATAAAATCTATCATTTCCAAAATAGATTCTATTTTTTTAATTTTAGAGTTACTCAAAATTAAATTATAAAAAATATCAAAATTAACAAAAATTTTTTCAGAAGGTTTGTATTTTACAATTTTTAATAATTGCTTTATTGTATCACTATAATAATAACCAATAAACATTTTTTCATAATAAATTTTTTTATCTTTACAGTCTGAACACCAATCTTGTTCTAAATCTGTAGGTCTTCCACACTTTTTACAAAAAAATTCTGGTTCTTTTAACAAATTTATACATTTTTCACATATTTTATATTCATCTAACTCTAAAACTGAATTACAACTAAAGCAATAGTTTGGAAAAAAAATATCTACAAAAAAAATAAAAACTTTTTTTATACTATAAAAAATTTTATACATAAATTAAATTGTTATTCTTTTGTTATCAAAACTTTCAATTTAGCTTTAACATCATGATGCAATTTAATTTCTATAGTATATATCCCAAGTATTTTTATAACCTCTTCTAAAACTATCATTTTTTTGTCTATTTCAAAGCCTTTTTCTTTTAAAGCTTTTGAAATATCTCCAGAAGTTATAGAACCAAAAAGTTTATTGTCTTCTCCTGTTTTTGCAGAAATTTTCAAATCAAGTTTAGATATTTTTTCAGCTAAAACTTGCGCAGTTTTTATTTCTTTTTGCAAGGCTTTTTCTTCAGCATCCTTCTTTTGATTATAAACTTTTAAATTTGAATCATTCGCCTCTAAAGCAAAATTGTTTTTCAATAAAAAATTTCTTGCATATCCAACATTAACTTCTTTAAGTTCCCCTTTTTTTCCAACACCTTTTACATCTTGCAATAAAATAACTTTCATATTCACTGCCTCCCAATAATTAAAAAGGGATTCTTCCAAAAATTATAAATCTTTCGGAAAAATCCCTATTAATCTAAATAAAAATAACAAATATTTTTTAAAATTATTCTTGTTCTGAAACCACTGGAGTCTCTTGAGTTCCTTGTCCAGGTTTTACATAATTTGGATTATAAGTTTTTCTAGGGATTCTAGGCTTATAATTAGTAGCAGTATAAGGCATTAATGCAAGATTTCTTAAAACTTTTATTGCAGTAGCCAATTGTCTTTGATGTCTTGCACAAGTCCCTGTAATTTTTGCAGAAACTATTTTTCCTTTATCTGTTACATATTGCTCTAATCTATCTAAATTTTTATAATCTATCCAAACAACTCCTTCGCTACAAAACTTACAATATTTTTTTCTAAAAGGTTTAAACTTTCTATTTTGAGGATTAAATTTATTATCATTATTTCTATTATTATAATTATTATTTCTTGGTGCATTATTATTTTCCAATTTACATCTCCTTATTTGTACTTTTTATTAAAATGGAATTTCTTCTTCATTTATATTTTCTTCTACATCCCAAGCAGAATCTTCTGTTGTTTCTTTTTTAGCAGA
>CAYQVV010000055.1:0-1654 GCA_964421155.1 uncultured Elusimicrobiaceae bacterium | reverse complement strand
CCTTCTACATAAACTGCACTACCTTTTTTTAATCTATCAGCAACCATTTCAGCTTGTTTTCCCCAAGCAACAACAGGAATAAAAGATACAATCTCTTTCCACTCTCCACTTTGTGCATCTTTATAATTTCTGCTTGAAGCAACATTGAATGTAACAACAGCTTGATTTGCTGGAGTATATCTCAATTCTAAATCTCTAGTAACTCTACCTATTAAAATAATTTTATTCATTTCAGGCATTCTTAAATTTTCAGCCATAAAAGACTCCTTAAATTTTTTATTTTTTTTAATAGATTAGATTATTTTACAACTGATTCAGTTTCTTCTTTTTCTTTTTCTTCGTTATTAAATTTTCTATATTTTTTCTTTCTCAAAGAATAATCTTTTTCTATTTTCATAAAATTATATCTTAAAACTTGCTCATTCAATCTAGCCATCTCTCTTATTTCTAAAATATATTTAGGGTCTAAAAGAAACTTTACTAAATAAAAATTTCCTTCTAACTTTCTGTTAACAGGATATGCAAATTTTTTCAAACCCCAAGGATCAAAAGCCTCTATTTTTCCACTATTTTCTGTGATGTAAAATTGAACTTTATTATTAAATTCATCTACTACCTCTGCACTCATATCAGGACTTAGTGCATAAATCAATTCGTAACAACTCATCATTCCCCCTTTTTGGACTAAAATAAAATTTTTTATTTAGGCTCTTTTTTATAAAGAGCAAAGATTTTAATATTTATATAATATTTAATTTAAAATTTCAATCTTTATTTTTTATAAAATATTTTAATAGTTATATATTTAAACAAATATCTTTTTCTAAATTATATATTTCAAATCTATAATCTTTAAATATTTTTGATTCTATATCTAAATTATTTTCTATAATTAAAAGTTTTGAAAATTCTTCTAAAACTCTCAGAGATTCTTCAACTCTTTTAAAATTTGCAATTATTATACTTTTAAAATTTAATCTTTTTTCTTCTTTAAATTTGCATCCTAAATCTTTTTCTATATCTCTTTCTTTTAAAATTTCAATATAAATTTTATCAGAAATTTTAGATAAACCATGTCTAATTTTTCTAATTTTATCTAAATTTTCTTGTTCATCATCTAAATAAAATCTTATATATTCTTCTATTACTCTTAATCCTTCTTTTGATCTATTCAAATTAACATCAAAAATTCTATATATTTTATTTAAATCATTCATAACTTTTCTCTTTAAAAATTTATCCTTTTTTCTTCTACAACCAATGGTCTTTTCATTATTCTAGTATTTATATTCATAATATACTCTCCTAATAAACCAATAAAAAAAAGTTGTATAGAACTAAACAAAAATACCCCTATCAAAATTGGAATTGTTCCAACTGGAAAACTATTCCAATAAATTAATTTTAAAATCAAATACAAAATAGCTACTAAAAAACTTATTCCAGATAATATAAAACCAATAATAGTTGCTAACCTTAATCCTATTTTGGTATAAGAAGTAAATGAAAGCATTGCTCCATCATAAAGCCTATACCAATTATTACTTGTTTTCCCTGCTTTTCTTCTAGCCTGCTCATATTCTATATCCTTTCTTTTATATCCTAACTCCGCAACAATTCCTCTTAAAAAAGGAGTTGGATCGTCTAGTTTTCG
>CAYQVV010000054.1:5295-8497 GCA_964421155.1 uncultured Elusimicrobiaceae bacterium | reverse complement strand
TATTTTTTAAATTCTATAAAATAAATTATCAAAATTCAAAAAAAATCTGCTTAGAAAAAAATTCAGATACAGGATAAAATGTTTTTCTATGTATAGGACTTGGTCCATACTTTTTTATCATATCCAAGTGTTGCTTTGTCCCATATCCAAAATGTTTAGAAAATCCATATTTCGGATATTTTTCGTCCATCTTTTCCATAAATTCATCTCTATAAACTTTTGCCAAAATAGATGCAGCTGCAATACTTGCACTTTTAGAATCACCTTTTATTATACTTTTCTGAGGCACATCAAAATTAACAAAAAAATTCCCATCTATAATTAATAAATCTGGTTTTATGTTAAATTTATTACAAATATAATTTAAATTGTTTTTCATTGATATTTTTGTTGCATTTAAAATATTAACTTCATCTATGACTTTTTCATTAACAAAATTAACAGAAAAATATAATGAATTTTTTTCTATGATATCTCTAAGAATATGTCTATTTTTATAAGATATTTTTTTAGAATCATTTAGATTATATTTTTCAAACTCTTTCAAAATATCTAAATTTCCAAAAATACTATTTTGAAATACAACCACAGCAGAAACAACTGGTCCAGCTAATGAGCCTCTTCCAGCTTCATCCGCTCCAGCTAAAATAAAATTTTCATTTTTAAAAAATTGCTTATCAAATTCAAATAAATCCATATATTTTATTCTCTAATAAAAAAAGGACAAGTTCAAAGCTTTTATTTGCAATGTTCTTGTCCTTAAAATTTATATAACAAAATAATTTAACTTAATTTTATTTTGTTGATTCTTCTAATGTTTGAGCAGCTTGCGCAGAAACTACTGTATTTTGATTTTTTCTCTTTTCTACAATCTTAGCAGCTTTTCCTATTCTATCTCTCAAGAAATAAAGCTTTGCTCTTCTAACTTTTCCAATTTTAACCACTTCAATTTTATCAATATTTGGAGAATGTAAAGATAAAGTTTTCTCTACACCAACACCATTTGACATCTTTCTTATTATAATATTCTCATTCAACCCTGCACCTTGTCTAGCTATAACATCTCCTTCAAAAATCTGGATTCTTTCATTAGCTCCTTCTTTCACTTTCAAGTGAAGTCTTAACTTATCACCAGCTTTAAAAGTAGGGATACTATCTTTTTTAAACTTAGATTCAATCTTTTGAATAATACTGTCCATTTTTTTCTCCTCAACAACTATTTGCCTTACTTCTTTTTAAGTAAATCTGGTCGTTTCTTATATGTATTTAAAAGAGACTGCTCTTTTCTCCATTTCTCAATATTTTTATGATCACCTGTTAATAAAACTTCTGGAACAACAAAATTTTCAAACTTTGCCGGTCTAGTATATTGAGGATAATCCAAAAGTTTTACATCATCATAAAAAGAATCTTGCTCAAATGATTTATTATTTCCTAAAACTCCTGGTAAAAGCCTTACTATTGCCTCAGAAACTACCATTGCAGGAATTTCTCCACCATTCAAAACAAAATCTCCTATTGATAACTCTTCATCTACTATTTCTAAAACTCTTTCATCAAAACCTTCATATCTTCCACAAATTAAAATTAAATTATTAACATTATTTGCAAAATCTTTTGCAATGCTTTGATTAAAAACTCTTCCTTGAGGTGTTAACAAAACAGTTTTCGTTTTATCTATATCCTCTTTTATTACATTGTTTTTAATATGTCTAATTGCATAAAAAATCGGCTCTGGTTTCATTATCATTCCACCACCACCACCGAAAGGTTCATCATCTACTTTCTTATGTTTATCTAAAGCAAAATCTCTTAAATTATAAACATCTATTTTTAAAATATTATTTTGTCTAGCTCTTTTTATAAAACTAGTCTCAAAAAAATCGTTAAAAAGTTCTGGAAAAATAGTAATTATATATATTTGATAAACTTTTTGTTCCACAACTTTTAAAATTAGTCTTCTATAATTTCAAGAGCAACTTTTTTATTATTTTTTGCAGCTGACGCATTCAATAATGTTCTTATTGATTTTATAACATTCCCTTGTTTTCCAATAACTCTTCCTATATCTTCTTTTGCAACTTTTAATTCTAAAATTGTCAATCTTTCGCTAGCTACTTCGTTTATATTTACATCTTCTGTATTATTAACCAACGCTTTTACAATACAAAGTAATAAATCTTTTTGCATTTTTTAACTCCCATAATTTATTTATTTTAAAATTTTATTTAGATTTCTCTATTAAATTTTTTACTGTTTCTGTAGGAATAGCCCCTTTTAAAATCCAACTAGATACTAATTCCATATTAATCTTTGTATTAGCATTGTTATGTGGATCATAGAATCCTACAACTTCTATTTCTTTCCCATCTCTTCTAGTTCTGCTGTCAATAGCAACAACTCTATAAACTGGTTTCTTTTTAGCTCCCAATCTCTTTAGCCTCAACTTAACTGCCACAGTTAATCCTCCTTATAATGAATACTAAATTTTATAATTTTATTGTTTTTTAGTTTTTTTGTCAAGATTTTTAAAATATTAAAATATAAAAATTTTAATTACATATAAAAATATATATACTAAATCTTTAACTTATTGTCAAAATTTAAGTTTTACTCCAAAATAATATTCTTTTGTATCTATAGGATAATCTAATCTATAAATATAATCTGTTCCAAAAATATTTTTAATTGTAAAAAAGAAATATAAATTTTTATAATTGTATCCAAAATTTAAATCTGTTAATAATTTTGACTTTAAATAATACTCCTCATATAAATCTTTCCATTCTTGTTTGTCATAATATCTTAAAAGTGTATCAATAAACAACTCTTTATATCTATAAACTAACGAATAAGATGCTTGATTATAAGGAACATATGCTTCTTTAAATGTCAAATCTAAATTTGGCTCTTTATATCTTGCATCTGTATGAGTATATGATAATTTATGATTAAAATCAAATAAAAACTTAGTATTAAAATCTAAATCAAACTCTAATCCATTACTAACAGAATTTTGTATTTGCTCTGGATTAGTCCAATCTGCCCAAGAAATTTTATTATCTAATTTTTGATAAAAATAAGATATACTTCCAAAAATATAATATTTTTTTGAAAGTAAATATTCCATTCCTATATCCCCTCCATATCCATTTTCATATTTATATTCTAATTTATTTGTCCAAAATATTTCTGAAAATGA
>CAYQVV010000054.1:0-5195 GCA_964421155.1 uncultured Elusimicrobiaceae bacterium | reverse complement strand
CATTTTTAAATAAATAATCTGAATTTTCTCTATATCCATCATAATCGTTAATACTCAAATTATAATTTATATCTGTTTTATTTAAATTTATTGTGCTTCCAAAACTATAATTTTCATATCCATTATTCCCAATAACTGTTTTTGCAAAACTATTAACCTTTTTATCATTTTCTGAATTTTTTCTCTTTGTTATTATATTTACAACTCCGCCGATTGCTCCACTCCCAAATAAAGTTGAAGTAGCGCCTTTAAAAATTTCAATTCTTTCTATCATATCCATATCTATAAAACTTAAATCTGATCCACCTAAACTAACAGAATTTATTTTTTGTCCATCAATCAAAATCAAAGAATAATTAGAGCCTAAACCTCTAAATCTTATGCTTGAATTAGAGCCTATTTCTGATTGTCTAGCAATAATTCCAATATTGTAATTTTTTTCTAAAAAATCATTAATATCTCTAGAATTAGATTTTTTTATATCTTCAGAATCAAAAACTTTTACACTATTATTAAATGCTTGAAAATCATTATAATCCGCATCTACAAAAATTGTCTTTTCATAATTTTCTGAAAATAAATAGACTTGAAAAACAATCAAAATTAATAAAAAAATAAATTTGATTTTTAAACCTAGATTTTTTTGTGGATTCTTTTGAAAAATAAATTTGATCAAAAACTTAAACTTTAAAAAAAAATAAGATAACCTAAACATAATTAACTCCTTTTGCTTTCGCGACAAAATTTTGTTTTGCTATCAATGGCATTCGGACTTAAAGATTTTTTTATCTCAATACCGTAGCGCGACTGTGCCTGATTCTCACAGGACTTTCCCATTTGTTGACAGCAATAAAAACTAAAAAAAAATAACCTCCTTATAAAATTATTGAATTAAAATTATATAAAATTAATTTTATTTTTCAATTTATATATTATCTTTTTAACTTAAATATAAATATTAAACTCAATATAAAATATAAAATATTAGTAGACCAAGCTGCTATAATAGGATGCAAAAATCCGCTCCCACCAAAAGTCATAAAAACAGACATAGTGCCCCAATATAAAAATGTCATAAAAAGACCTATTCCAAAACTTATTACTCTATTGTTTTTCATATTTGAAGATGCAAAAGAAATCCCTATCAAAATTACAATAAAATTAACAAAAGGAAATGCCACTTTATTATATAATTCAGTCAATTCTTCATTAATAGGAATAGAATTTTTCTTTAATTTTGCAATATGTTTTTTTAAATCCTTCATCGTAATCTGTTCTATTTTTATATCTTCTATTTTAAATGTATCTGGTTCTTCATTAATAACAAACTCTCGTTTCTTAAAATCTTTTTCTATCAAAACATCTCCGAATCCATCAAATTCTCTAAAAACTCCGTCATAAAATCTCCATTTTCCATCTTTAACAAAAACAGCTTTTTTTGCATATATTTGTTCAACTAATTCTAAATCATTTGTAAATTTATCAATATTTATTCCATATAAAGTTTTTCTTATAGGATCATATGCTTTTGCAATATATTTTAACCCAGCTTGCCCTATATAATTTATATCTTTATACAAAGCCTTTCTCTCTCTTTCTCTTCCTTTTATATCATAATATAAAAATTCTTTTCCTTTTCTTGTTAAATTTGTAAGAAAAGTTTCATTTGCTACCAAAATAGCAAAGCTAAAAAATATTGATAATAAAATAATTGGCATAAAAACTTTATTTATATTTATTCCACCTGCTTTTATAGCAACAACTTCATTTGAAACTGATAATCCTGTAAAAAAAAACAAAAAACCTAAAAGCATTGCAATTGGAAGAATTTGTGAAATCCAATAAGGAATCTCATATATCATATACAAAACTCCATAATAAAAAGAATTAGGTAGCTTATTCTCAATATTTAAAATACGAAAAGTTTCTGACAAAATAAAAAGTATTAAAAACATCCCTATACAAAAAATTACTGGTCTTATAAATTCTTTTAGTACATATTTATATAAAATCTTCATAAAAAATTTTTTCCCTTATCTCTACTTTTTTAAATCTGGATATTTTATTCTAGTATGATAAATTCCTGCCAAAGTTTTGACAAAACTTTCAGAAATAATTTTTAAATCAGACAATGTTATGTTTGATTCTTCAAATTGTCCATCTATAAACTTTGCATTTATTATTTTATTTACAATATTCTGTAAATTTATATGAGAAAAATCCTTTTCAGAATGCATTGCAGCTTCAACACTATCCGCAATCATTATTAAAACTGATTCTTTTGATTTTGGTTTTTTATATGGATATCTATACATTTTTTGATCAACATTTTCTGCTCCATACATCTTTATTGCCTTATCATAAAAAAATGCTATCAAGCTATTTCCATGATGCTCTTCTATTATATCTATTACTTGTTTTGGTAACTTTATTTTCTTTGCAATTTGTATTCCATCTTTTACATGAGATATTATTATTAAAACGCTCATATTAGGAGATAAATCATCATGTTTATTAGCCATAAATCTAGGTTTATTTTCTATAAAATATAATGATTTAGATATTTTTCCTATATCATGATAATATGCGCCTGCTCTAGTCAATAATGGATTAGCTCCTATTTCTCTAGCTGCATTTTCTGCTAAATTTCCAACAACTATACTATGATTATATGTTCCAGGAGCTTCCATAAGCATTTTCTTCAAAATAGGTTGCATAAAATCTGAAATTTCTAAAAGCTTTATATTTGTAGCTATAGAAAAAAAACTCTCCATATATGGCAAAACACCTATCGTTATCACTGCAGATCCTACTCCATTTATTAATCCAAAAATAAAAAAATCAAAAATATTATCTGTTTTTACTAAAGAAAATCCTTTTGCAATTAAAACCATAAAAACATTTAAAATACAAATATTTATTCCAGTTTTTGTTATTTCTTTTCTATTTAAAACATTTCTTGTTCCATAAATAGAATATAAACCTAAAAAAAACATAATAAAAAAAACTGCAAAATTATAATTGTAAAACATAGTCATTATTATAGTTAAAACTATCAAAACTATAATTGAAACTAATGGTCCTAAAAAAATATTTAAAATCATCACACATGCTGGCAAAGGAGTTAACAAGAAATTATTAAGTCCTAAATTTCTTATTATTACTATCAAAAATAAAAATATTATCAAAACCATTCCTATCAAAGAAACAGAATCATCACATTTCAAAATATCTTTTTTATATTTTTGTAAAAAATAAATTGAAAAATACATAAAAACAAATACAAAAAAATTAAAAAAAATAAAAGTTTTAAAACTTATTCCAAACTCATAAATAAAAACTAAAACAAAAGTAAAATAAATAAAAACACCAACGACCCAAGTAGGAATCTTTATTTCTTTATGCCACCAATAATCTTTTTTGTCTAAATTTTTCAAAGTTCCTGTTTGGTTAATATATTTTATAAGACTTAACAAAACATCTGTAAAAAATTTTCTCCAATCAAAAATTCCCATAAAAAATTCCCTTCTATAAAATATAAAAAATTTTATCGTCTCTTTTCGTCATACTGAATTCATTTCAGCATCTTTTACTAGATTCTGCATTTCCTTCGGACAGGGCTCTAAAGAGCCACTGGCGGAATGACTCGTTACAGAAACTTGTCATACCTGCGAAAGAAGGTATCTTCTTTTGGTTCTATATCCAATGTAGATTCCTCTCAACAATGACAACAGAAAAAAAAAGAAAGCTATTTATTATTGCGAGCTTTAGCGAAACAATTCTGTATACTAATTTTGTCATTTTCTAATTAGCGGAAATTCAGTATAATTTCGTTCTACTGAACTCGGTTAAATTATTAAAAATATGTTCTTTTAATCATTTTTTATAATTAAAAAATTTATTTTATTCTTTCTATTCCGTTCATATATTTAACCAAAACTTTTGGAATAATGACAGATCCATCAGATTCTTGATAATTCTCCAAAATTGCTGCAAAAGTTCTTCCAACAGCAAGTCCTGATCCATTCAAAGTATAAACAAATTTTGTATTTTTAGGTTCATTTATAGACTTATATTTTATAGACAACCTTCTAGCTTGAAAATCTGTAAACAAACTGCACGAAGAAATTTCTCTATATGTATTTGAAGCAGGTAGCCAAACCTCTATATCATATGTTTTTGCTGAAGAAAAACCAATATCTCCTGTGCAAAGTTTTACGATTCTATATGGAATTTCCAACAAATCTAAAATTGAGCAAGCATCTTTTAAAAGGGACTGCAATTCCTTTTCTCCATCCTCTTGTTTTACCAATTTAACAAGCTCAACTTTATTAAATTGATGATTCCTGATAAGTCCTCTTGTATCTTTTCCATAACTACCAGCTTCTCTTCTAAAACAAGGAGTATATCCAACATATTTTATAGGCAAATTCTTTTCTTCTACAAATTCTTTTCTATGAATATTTGTTATGGGCACTTCAGCTGTAGGAATCAAATATAAATCATCTGAACATTTAAATAAATCTTCTTCAAATTTGGGAAGCTGACCTGTCCCAAACAAACTTTCTGGATTTGCCAAAAAAGGAGTAAAAACTTCAGTATATCCGTTATTTGTATGAGTATCTAACATAAATGAAAAAATAGCTCTTTCTAACTTTGCTCCCAAACCTTTCAAAAATGAAAATCTCGCTCCAGCTATTTTAGCTCCAACTTCAAAATCTAAAATCCCTAACTTTTCGCCTATATCAACATGATCTTTTATTTCAAAATCAAATTTTCTTGGCTCGCCAACTATTTCTACAACTTCATTATCTAATTCACTTTTTCCAATAGGTAAATCCGTCATAGGCAAATTTGGCAAATTACTCAAAATATTATTAAAATTTATTTCTATACTTTCTAAATCTTTTTCTTTATTTTTTATCTCATCTGATAATTTTTTCAATTCTGCAAATAAATTTTCTAAATCACTATCTTTTTTTTCTTTTTTCAAAATTCCTATTTTTTTAGATTCTTCATTTGATTTATTTTTCAAAGATTCTAAAAACTTTATTTGTTCTCGTCTATTCAAGTCAAGTTCAATAAGTTTTTCAAGTAATTCAACAAAACTTTCATTTCTAGATTTTAATCTTTCTTTAACAAAATCAATATTTTCTCTAATAAATTTAATATCTAACATTTCAAAATCTCCTTAT
>CAYQVV010000053.1:0-8706 GCA_964421155.1 uncultured Elusimicrobiaceae bacterium | reverse complement strand
AGCGCAAGATTGTGGTTCTTGTTGTTGTGGGTTCGAATCCCATCAGCCACCCCATTTTCCAACTTTTTTACATTCAAAAATCGTATCAAAAGGTTCTCTTAACTAAAAATCAAAATTTTTCCCATCAAAAGTAGAGTTCAAAACTAATAAATTCTAAAATTTTTATCTAAAAAATACCTATTGCAAAAACAAATGATAAATTTTAAAATTATTTTTTTGTGAATTTTAAATATTTTTCTTCTCTTTTCATAAAAAAAGATTCTTTAGATGGAACAGTTTCAATTATTTTTATAAAATCATCATTTTTTATAAGTTCACTAAAAAGTATTCCATATCTTGCATCTTTTGTGTTATTGGTAATTTCGACTTTGTAATAGTTATCCAAAACTTTATGTGAAAAACTAAAGCTTTGCGACACATGAACTGCAAAATAATAAACTCCATCTTGAATTGTGTAAATATAAAAATTAGGTTTATAAATTGGAATATATTGCGGATCATAATATTCGTTAATTTCTCTATTTAATCCTTTTTCCAATTCTTGGACAAATTCTTTCATACTATATCTAGATGGATTGTTTGGATTATTTTTAGGATTAGCATACTTTTCTTGTTTTTTATGGGCAACAATAACTTCTATCGGTTTTTTTTCTTTATCCTGGAATGGATATTTTTGATTTTTTTGATAATACTCTTCTATCAAACTGCCATAATATTTTAAATGCATTAATCTGTAAATATCCGCATCTTTTTGAAATTGAGTTTCCACAGAATTTAATTTTGGCGACGATTGTTTTATATTATCGATTTCTTCTTTAGACTTTTCTGGACTTTTTACATTGTCTCCAAATAAATCTTTTATGTTCGTATGATTTTGTGTTTTTACACTAAAAACTACATCCATAAAATCATTACTTTTTTTCCAAATAATTGATCTTTTAGTTTCTTTCTTAAAGATACCAAGTCCATTATTCTGAGATACTTTAATATCTTCTCCATCAAAAACTAATGTTATTTTTTCTGCTGTGACATTTACTTCAACTGGTCTATTTAAAATAGTGCTAAAAATATTTTCTAATATATCTTTCCAGTCATCGTTTTTTGAAGTTACCAAATCATAAGAACCTTTTATAAACGATATATTGTCTCTTTTTTCTAAAACCATTTCCTCTTCAGCAGAATTAAAATATTTAAATTTAAATTTTTCTTTACAATATTTATTTTGAGACACTAAATTTTTTATTCTTTGAATCTTTTCAATATTTTTTTGAATGTTAGTTTCTGTCGATAGAATATTATATTCAATAATTTTTAAATATTTTGATGTCGGATAAATTTTTACATATATTTCTTCTGCTTCTAAATTTAAGTTTTGATTAAAATTCGCAAAAAGATATGAAATAGTGACAAAAATTAAAATGAAAAATAACAATAATTTAGATTTGTTCATGTAGTCTCCTAATTTATAAAATTTATTATATAAAAAAATCCCTCTCTATTCTTTTTAATTTTTTATCTTTAAAAATTTTAGTAGTCTCATATATATAATTTATTATTGGTATTTGACAGTTAACTTTAACAAATAAATTACACAAAGCTTTTGAAATCTCTTCTTCAATAAAATTTTTCATATTAGTTTTCATATTAGAATAAGATTCAATTTCTAAAAATATTTCTATTTTATCAAAATCTATTTGTCTAACTTTATATGATAAAATTTCAGTTGATGAAAATATAATAGCTCTACTTATAAAATCTGGAAAAATTTGAACTAGTTTTTCACCATTAATCGATTTTAAATAAAATATATCATCACAACGACCTTCTATTTTCTCTATGGCTGTGAAAACTGAACCACAAGGACATAGTTCTTTTTTTTCAGTCAAAATATCATTTAATCTATATCTTATAATTGGTTGAGTATCTCGAAATAAATCAGTTATTATCGGTATAAATTTTTTATGTTCAGCATCAAGATATTCTTTTTCAAAATAGATTAAATCCTCATTAAGATGAAAAGTTCCATGTTTGCATGTTGTCCCTAAAAATCCTTCTGTAGCTTGGTAAATTTGATGTATTTTTTTCTTAAAATGTTTTGTAATGAATTTCTCATCCAAAGGATCCAAAACTTCCGCAACAGATATAATTTTAGATGGATTGATACTTAAATTATTATCTTCTTTTGCTTTTGCAAGTATTCTTAACATTGAAGGAGGAGCAACAAGAATAGATGGCCCAAACTTATTAAGGTTTTCAAAATGTTCTTTAACTGGCTGTAACAAATCAAAAAATAAAAATTTTATATTTTTACTATTAACTGCTTTATATAAATTGCTATTTGCTCGTAAAAAAAAAGCAATTTTATGTTTTTTTAAAATACTTGATGGCAATGTTTTAGCCAAAATCGTTCCAACCCATTTTAATGTTTCTTTTTCATCTACAAGAAAAATACCTCGATTGCCAGATGTTCCAGAAGATAATCCAATAGTAATATTCTTAAGTTTTTGGGTAAAATCTCTATTATTTTCTGCTTTTAACGCTAAATCAAAAGCTTCATTTTTTTTCAATCCAACTGTATTTATAGTCTCAAAGTTCGCCATCATGATAGACTTGTCTATAATTGGAAGTTCTTCGAAGTTTTTTATTCCTAAATTTTTATAAAACTTTGATTTCACTAAATTTGCTTTAAGCATTTTTTTTAGCTGTTTTTTTTGCCATGCAAATAAAGATTCTCGATTCTTGAATTGAAAAAAATATTTTGTTAACAAATAATGTTTAAGGATTATTAACTTACGAATCAATTTTTTCCCCCTATAAAAAATTATTTTTTAAGACTTCAGGACAATGAGAAGGAATTATTTTTACATCTGGATATAATTCATAAAAACTATTTAGCTTTTTTAAAGTATCGGAGAATCTTTTCCATTTATGAGTAAAAATTTTTACAACGGAGCTAGGCAAAATGTTTTGTTCATAAGATTTCTTAATCCAACAAGCATCAGATATAAAAAAATATTTTTTATTTTCGCCATTTATTAATAATCCTATCTGCCCTTCAGAATGCCCATCAAGACTAATGCCAATAACACTTTTATCTCCATAGATATCAAAACCAAAATCAAAAACATCAAAACCAGTTTTAACTAAAGGAAATTTTTCTATAAATAATAATCTAGTTTCAAAATCTTTTGGCAATAAATTAGGTAAAAATCCGCACGATAAAGCATTTAAATTTTTTTTATGTTTTACAAAATTATAAGCAGATTCCGAGCATATAAATTTTGAATGATGAAAATCTCTTGCACCTGCAATATGATCTGCATGAAAATGCGATAAAAATACAAACTTGATCTCTTGAGGAAATATGCCAATACTATTCAGTTGAAATAATGCAGACTCATTTCTTTTAAAAGTTACTGGTACTAATTTTGCATATATATTATATGGAAATTTTTTTGTCTCTTCATAAAAATAGGGTGCATATCCTGTATCAAATAACATCTTCCCATATTGTGAATGTTCTATTAAAGCAAAGGTTGAATAAAATTTCATCAAATTGTATTTTCCATCTTTAATTGCAAACTTTTCAAATTGTTTGCAATAGCCAGCAGTAAACAGTTTCACCTTAATTGACATAATTATTCCTCAAACAGTCTATAAATTTATTAGTTCCTTCTTCTATGCTAACATTCGGCTTGTATCCAAGATCATTCCTTGCAGCAGATATATCAAAAGTTCTACTATTTGTTAAAACTCCTACAGAATATCTTGTTAATATAGGTTCTTTATAGAACAAAATTGTTTTTGAAATAAACTCCATAATATGTGCTACATGATATGCAATTTTAGGATTAATTTTTTTAGAATTAAATCTATAATCTAATTTCATCATTAGATTTTCTAAAAAATCGTATAAAGATATTGAATCACCATTTGTTATATTATATTTTTTTCCAAGAGTATTTTCTTTTGAATTTAAACAAAGCATCATAGCATCCACTACATTATCTACATATGTTATATCTGTATAAATTTTTTTATTATTCATTATTGGGATAAATTTTTCATTATTCGCTTTGATTAGCCGAGGGAAGATGCTTTTATCCTCAGGACCAAATATTCCACTGGGTCTTATAGTAATAACTGGCACTCCATGCTTATACCCTTCGTCTATTTCGTATTCTGCTAAAAGTTTTGTTTGCGCATAAAAATTTATCATATTTTTGGGCAGAGCATCTGTTTCTTTTATGTTAAATTTATCTTTAAATTCAAAATAAATGCTCGGAGTTGATACATGCACTAATCTTTTTATATTATGTTTTTTACATCCAGCTATAATATTTTTTGTGCCTATAACATTTGATTCGTAAAAATTTTTGTACTTGCCCCATGGAGAAGATAATGCCCCACAATGAAATACATAATCTTGATTTTTACAGGAGTTAATAATTTTATCTGTCTCAATAAAATCAGATTGAATAAAATTTATTCCCAAAGCAGACAATTCCTTTCCTATGAGAATATTTCTCCCTAATGCAGAAACCTCATATCCATATTCTCTCAATTTACAACAAGTCCTATATCCTAAAAAACCTGTTCCACCAGTAATAAGAATTTTCATTTTGTACTCCAATTAGAGTTTATAAAATTTTAGTATTGGTACAGCAACGACATTTGAAAAAAAATGCAAAATATTCCATACAATATGTCTCGAAATTTTTAAATGTTTTGAATAAACCATAGTATATTCTATGCTTGATTTCGCACCTCTATTTAATTTAAAGGAGGCTGCTCCAGAACTTTGATTTAATGTTAAATTTTTTGAAATAGAGTCTTGTATCAATTTAAAAGATAAAATCCTATACAGTCCTTTGCTAAGAAGATAATTTGTATCATACCCAAAAATTGGCGTGGTCATAACTTTGTCTCTTATGAAATACCCATAAACTGCATCTAAATTTTCATTAGAATAAAAAGCATTAATGAAAAAAAGATTTTCTCTAAGAGCTAATTCAATAAAATCTTCTGTAAATTGTGGATTCAAAAAAGAATATTTTTTTAGATACAGCATATCATATAAAGATTTAATACGTTTTATATCTTCAATTTTTATTGAATCGTTATTAGTTATTTTTGTTATATTGTTTTTTAATAATTTTTTATCTTTTGATAATGTATTTTTAACTTTACCTTCTATTAATTTTTTATCTAAAAAATAAATTTGACGACTTGGGATATTAGAATATGAACTTTCTTTTAAAAATCTATATAATTTAGGATATGTATAGTTATTAACTGAACGAAACAAAATAGCATGATTTTTAAATCTATTTTTTATAAATAAAGTTATTTGTGCAATTTGCTCTTTTGATAAATTAGGATATAAATTAGTCGACAAAAGCCAATTATTCACAATAACGACATTATTAATTTTGCCAATCTTTAAAAATATACCGAAAATTTTGAGAAAAATGACCAATATTTTTCTAAAAAAAAGATTATTTACATTCCAAAGCTCCTCGATTGCATAACTAATATAATGTGTATATGGAGAACATACATATGAATTGTTATAATCTTCACTATTTATTGTTACTGGCAAAACAATGTTATCGATTTGCAACACCATTAGTTTTGTTTTTATATTTTTTATATATTTTTCAGGCCCATTTTTAATAAGTGGAATCAAATATTTCTTTGCATAAATTCCATCTTCTGTATCTGGCCATTTCATTGTATCTATATTGCTTTTATCATATATTTTTATATTAGAATTCATAAAATTAATCTCCATTCCATTCAATATCAATTGTCGTTGCTTCTAATATCGATATTCTTTTTCTTACAGCTACAACCTTTATTAAAAAATATAAATAAAACTGATAGAAAAATGGCAAAATATCCTCAAAAGAAAAAACAACATCTTTCGAAGACAAAAAAGTTTTTATCCATTCTATAAATTTTTTCCATGATCTTATTGAACGCAATCCATATATAAGCATCGGTAATCCGAGCATAGTCTCAGTGGATTTTTGAGGGAATATTATATTATTAGTTTTATTAAAAAATGTAGAGCTTATATTGTTCGAGTAATTAAACAAATGTATCCCACTAGTTAATCTTGGATTACACTCTATAAAAAATGTTTTTCCTCGTTTATCTTCAATAAAATCAAATGCAAGTTGCCCTGTAAAATTATTTTTTTCAACAAAATTTTTTATAAAATTGAACGATTCTAAATGCTTATAATATGTAAATGAAATATTTGTGCCCAACCCTATCGTGTGTTTCGCTAAATAAGCAGTATGCGCCAAAACTTTTCCATCTCTAACGATACTATATGTTGAAAATTGTTGTCCTTTAATATATTCTTGCAAAATCCAGGGATTATCTTCTGATATTTTTAAACCTATTAAATCTTTTTCATTTTTTATAATTCTAACTTTAGAACCAAATCTAGAATATACAGGCTTTACAATTTTTCTTTGCAGTGAAAAATTTTTTAACATATCGATTGAGGTAAAAAATAAAGTATCTGGTACACTAATGCCAAATTTTCCTAAAATTTTTGTAGATTCAAATTTGTTGTGAAGGGAAAAAATTAGATCAGGTTGTTTATCAACAAATACATAACATAATTCACTTAGTGAATCCAAATTTTTAGCAATATAAAAAATTTCTTCACAAGTCGGAATTAAAATATCTATTGAATATTTTTTTATTATATTTTTTAACTCTTCAATGTATTTTTTAGCCTCTAATCTAGGAGAACTAACTTGTTCAGAAATAAATACAGATTTTGAAAATTTACAAATATGATGTCTCATACTTTCAGCAATAATAATTTTATGCCCTTCCTTAAATAAAAGTCTTGATAAATGAAGTGTCGCCGGAGCTCTACCTCCTGTAAGCAAAATATTTTTTTTAGTATTCAAGGATCATTCCTCCGACTGAAAATCCTGCAGAAGTCCCCAATAAAAATATTTTATCGCCTCTTTTTATTTTTTTTTGCTTAATCGCCTCATACAAAGTCATTGGTATCGATGCAGCTATTGTGTTTCCGTGATTATGAATAATCGACATAAATTTATCTTTTTTTATATTAAGTTTTTTTATAATTAAATTCATTGCAGGAAGACTTGCCTGATGTGGAATAAACATATCAATATCTTCAATCTTTAAAGCTGCATCGAATAATAGTTTATTTACAAATTTAGGAACAAGTAACGATGCCATTTTAAAAATATTTTTACCATCCATTTGAAACAAAAAATCTTCCTTATTGCTTTCAGAATATTCTTGTGGAAGAACTTTTGTACCCAATGCCTTTATTTGTGCATATTCAGAACCCTCGCTATAAGTATTCATATTTGAAATAAATATTTTAGAATTTTCGTTATTTGGTGTTTTTCCAATAATTACAGCAGCAGCACCATCACCAAAAAGAGTAGAACTTTCTAAATCGTCCCAATTTAAGCCCACAGAAGCAATTTCAGACGAAACTATTAAAACATTCTTATATTTCCCAGCTTCAACAAGATATGACAATAAATCAAAAGCTGTCAAAAAACTTAAACAAGTAGAATTAATATCAAAACAAGGAATTCCAGATGATTCTAATCCCAATTGTTTCTGAATTAGAGAAGCAGTACAAGGTATAGCTTGCTCTGGAACTCCGCTTGCACTAACGATGCAATCGACATCATTCCAACTTAGTTTAGCATCCCGTAAGGCTTCTTTTACAGCTACACTTCCCATATAAGAAGTAGTTTCTTTGTCAATATAGCGTCTTTCTGTAATACCAGTTGTTCCCTGTATAAAACCTTTAGTTTCACACATTTTTTCATTTAATTTTTCGGATGATATAATATTAGATGGTAAATATTTACCTATACCCAAAATTTTTACTTGTCTATTACTATTTATTTCCATAAAAACATCCTTAAATTTTTATTTTTTAATTTTCCAGACACAATTTTTTATTACATCAAAACATGGACATCGATTATATTTTTGATAAATAAACATACACGGACAATTCCAAAATAATCCCCAAATATCAAAAATTAAAATCATATAATAAAGCCAAAACGCTTGCTTAAAAAAAATTGCTGCTGTAAAAATAAAAAGCATTATGAAAGATTTATTTATATAAGAAAAACTTATTTTTGGTACTTTCATAATTACGCCAGTCAATAAATGTATAAAAAATAACAAAAAAAATCTGGCAAGCTCCATTTGCTTTGTTATCAAAGAATATCCCAATAGCGTTATAACAATAATCCTCAACAACAATGATATTCCTCCATCAAATTTGGGAATAAGCTGTTTTACTTCTCGACTATAAACACCAAAAGTTGCATTGTCTAACTCTTTAAGTAATTTATCCTCTGCTCTAGCTCGAATTATCATCATCGGGACAAAGACACATATTGTAATTACAAACGAAGCATAATTTAAAAACATTACACTTAGCCCCATAAGCCAGAGAATCAATGAACTATACATCGGATGCCGAACAATTGCATAAGGACCAGTCGTAATAATTTTATGTTTTTCAATAATTTCTATCTGGTTTGACCAATAAATCCCTATAGCTTTCTTTGACCAAAAATGTAGAATCACGACCACAACGCCGAGCACTCCACCATAAATGTGATCTTTCTCAAAAAAGTGGACACGAAAGCCTAGGGAAAGTAAAATAAC
>CAYQVV010000052.1:6609-8725 GCA_964421155.1 uncultured Elusimicrobiaceae bacterium | reverse complement strand
CTCTAGCTTTTTTTATTGAAAAAATATAATATTTATATAAAATTTAATAATAATTACTAATTTTGGAATTAAAAAATATGAATTTAAATTATAGTAAACAAAGAGAAGCCATAAAAAATTTTTTAAAATCTAGGAAAGATCACCCTACTGCAGATGTTATTTATAAAAATTTAAGAATTTTATATCCTAATATAAGTTTAGGAACTATTTATAGAAATTTATCACTTTTGTTAAAAACAAATGACATTCAAAAAATTTCATATGGAGATAATTCCGAGCATTTTGATGGAAATCCTAATGAACATTATCATTTTGTTTGTAAAGAATGTGGAGCAGTAATAGATTTAGAAATGCCAAAAATAGATATAATTGATTTTGTAGCTAAGTCTATTTTTGATGGGGAAATATATAATCATAATTTAGTTTTTTATGGAATTTGTGTAAAATGTTTAAAAAAATATTGACAAAAATATTTTTATTAATAAAATAGTAATCATTACTAATTTTGAATATTGGAGGCTAAAATGAAAAAGTTTGTTTGTTCCGTTTGTGGATATGTTCATGAAGGAGATTTTGCACCAGAAGCCTGTCCTATTTGTAAAGCTCCTGCTACAAAATTTACAGAGCAGTCTGGTAATATGTCTTGGGCTACAGAACATGTCGTTGGTGTAGCTAAGGGAGTGTCAGAAGATATATTAAAGGATTTAAGAATGAATTTTGAAGGAGAATGTAAAGAAGTTGGAATGTATTTGGCTATGTCTAGGGTAGCACATAGAGAAGGATATCCAGAAATTGGATTATATTGGGAAAAAGCAGCTCATGAAGAAGCTGAACATGCAGCGAAATTTGCAGAATTATTAGGAGAAGTTTTAACAGATTCTACAAAAAAGAACTTAGAAATGAGAGTAGATGCTGAAAATGGAGCAACTGCAGGAAAATTTGATTTAGCAAAAAGAGCAAAAGAGGCTAATTTAGATGCTATTCATGACACAGTTCATGAAATGGCTAAAGATGAAGCGAGACATGGAAAAGCTTTTAAAGGTTTATTAGATAGGTATTTTAAATAATATAAAAAAAATTATTTTTAAAATTATAACTCAAAAGCGACAGATTTTTTATATCTGTCGCTTTTTTTTATTAATTGAAATTTAACTTAAATTGGTTATAATTAAATTTTAAACTTAAGACTATTTATCTTAAAAGGAAAATATTTAATGAGAATAGGGATAGGAAGAGATATTCATAAATTAGTTTATGAAAGAAAATTGATTTTAGGTGGAGTTTTTATAGATTATGAAAAAGGTCTTTTAGGTCATTCTGATGCTGATGTTTTAATTCACTCAATAATGGATTCATTATTGGGTGCAATAGGAGAAAAAAATATTGGTTATCATTTCCCAGATACAGATGATAAATATAAAAATATTTCTAGTTTAGAATTATTAAAAATAGTATATGAAAAATTTATAAAATATAATTGTTTTATAATATCCAATATTGATTGTGTTATAATTGCAGAAAGACCAAAAATAAATCCATTTATAGATAAAATGAAAAAAAATATCTCAAATATTTTAAAAATAGAAGAATCACAAATAGGAATAAAAGCTACTACTAATGAAGGCTTAGGAGATATAGGACAAGGAAATGCAATAGAAGCGGTTTGTATATCTTTAATACAAAAAATAAAATAAAAGGATTTTTTATGCACAAAAATGAAACTTTTAATATTTTAGTTACAGGTGGAGCAGGATTTATAGGATCTCATATTGTTGACAAATATATTGAATGCGGACATAAAGTTTGGATTTTGGATAATTTAAGTACTGGAAAAATTGAAAATATAAATCCTAAAGCAGAGCTTATAAAAATGGATATTAGAGATAAAAATATAGAAACTATTTTTAAAAAAGTAAATTTTGACATCGTTAATCATCATGCAGCTCAAATTAATATTAGAACATCTGTAGAAAATCCTATTGAAGATGCAGAAATGAATATTTTAGGAACAATTAATTTATTAGAAAATATAAAAAAACATAATGTTAAAAAAATTATTTTTGCTTCTAGTGGAGGAGCAATTTATGGAGAGTGTGATATTCCTAAAGATGAAAAT
>CAYQVV010000052.1:0-6509 GCA_964421155.1 uncultured Elusimicrobiaceae bacterium | reverse complement strand
TATTACAAATGTTGCAACTGGAGAAAAAACTAGTGTAAATGAATTATTTAAATGTCAAAAAGAATTATCTAATTTTGAAAAATATCCAAAATATCTTCCTGCAAGAATCGGAGAAATAAAAAATAGTACTTTAAATATTGAAAAAATGAAAAAAGACTTAAAAATTAACCCTAAAAATTTAAAAGAAGGGTTAACTTTTACATACAATTTTTATAATGAAAAATATTTTAAAAAGTCTTGACTTTTTTTTGTGAAATTATATTATAATATAATATTTTTTTTTAGAGGAGGCAACCACAATAAATGAAATCATTAGGTAAACATGTAGTAGCAGAATTTTATAATTGTAATGTTGACATAATAAAAGATGTTATGAAAGTAGAAGAGTTAATGATAGAAGCAGCTAAAGTAACAAATGCTACTATAGTTGATGTTATATTTCATTCTTTTAATCCATATGGAGTTAGTGGAGTTGTTGTAATAGCAGAATCTCATTTAGCTATACATACTTGGCCAGAATATAGTTTTGCTTCAGTTGATATTTATACTTGTGGAGATACTGTTGAACCTTGGAAAGCATACGAATATCTAGAAAAAGCTTTTGCTGCTCAAAATATTAGTGTTATGGAGATGAAAAGAGGAATTATGAAGCCAATAAATGGTGATTTAAAACACAAAATATGCTTAGAAGAAAAGGATTTAATTGATAATGATAAAAAATAATTGGCTAGAAGAAAATTTTACAGAGAATGAAAAGCATTTATATAAAATTAAAGAAGTAATTGTTGATACTAAAACAAAATTTCAAAATGCCTCTTTATTAGATATAGAAAGTTATAAAAAAACATTGGTTTTAGATGGAGAGTTGCAATCTACAGAATTGGATGAATTTATATATCATGAATCAATAGTACACCCTGCTATGCTTACGCATAATAATCCAGAAAATATTTTGATTTTAGGTGGTGGAGAAGGTGCAACTTTAAGAGAAGTCTTGAAATATAAAAGTGTCAAAAAAGTTGTAATGATTGATATAGATGGAGAAGTTATTGATTTTTGCAAAAATTATTTATCAGTATTTCATAATGGTGCATTTACTGATGAAAGACTGGAATTGATTATTATGGATGCAAAAGAATATATTGAAAATACTAAAGAAAAATTTGATGTTATAATTTCAGATTTATGTTGTCCGATACAAGATAGTCCGGCAGCATCTCTTTATACAAAAAAATTTTATGAAAAAATAAAATCTAAATTAAATAAAAATGGGATACTTTTGATACAATCTACACCAGCAGATATTCCACAATTTAAATTATTTAGTTCTATAAATAATACATTAGAGCAGGTTTTTAATTTTGTTTATCCTTTTTCTAGTTTTATTCCGTCATGTATTATTTCATGGGGATATAATTTAGCCACAGATTCAGACTTAAAAAATCCGTTAAATATTAATGATATAGATGACCTTTTAAATGATAGATTGTTTTCGAATGATTTAAGATATTATGATAATATAACTCATAAAAGAATGTTTTGTTTTCCTAAGCATTTAAGGGTTTTGCTAGAAAAAGAAAATAATGTATTAACTGATGATTCATTATGTTTTTTGTTTAAATAATAAAAATTTTAAAAATTAAGAGTAGTGTAATGAAAAAAGATCATAATAGAACCCCCATTTTTGAAACTATAGTAAATCATGCAAAAAGAAATGTTACATCTTTTCATACTCCTGGACATAAAAATGGAAATAGTATAGATAAGGATTTTTTAGATTTTTTTGGTGAAAATCTTTTTAAATCGGATTTAACTGTATTTCCAGAAGTAGATTCAATTCATGATCCAGTGGGAATTATAAAAGAAGCTCAGGATTTATATGCAGATTTAGTTGGTTCAAAAAAGACATTTTTTTTGCTTAATGGTTCAAGTATGGGAAATCAAGTTATTTTTATGTCTGTTTGTAATCCTGGAGATTCTGTTATATTATCTAGAAATGCACACAAATCAGCAATGACTGGAATTATTTTAGGTGGAATTTGGCCTATTTGGATACAGCCGACAATAGACAAAGAATTTGATTTGTTTTTTGACAGTTCCCCAGAACAGATAGAAAAAGCATTATTAAAATTTCCAGAAGCAAAAGCAGTTTTTATAACAAATCCTACTTATAATGGAATTTTGACTGATGTAAAAAAAATAGCAGATATTGTTCATGAATATGGAAAGATTTTAATAGTCGATGAGGCTCATGGAGCGCATCTTGGTATGTCAGATAATATTTCAAAATCTGCAGTACAGCTTGGAGCTGATATTGTAGTTCAGAGTAGTCATAAAACATTATCAGTTTTAAGTCAAGGATCTGTTTTGCATGTTTGTTCAGATAGAGTAGATATAAATAGAGTAAAAAAAGTTGTTTCACTTTTGCAAACTACTAGTCCTAATTATACAATTTTGTCTAGCCTTGATGTTGCAAGAAAACAAATGTATTTTCATGGAAAAGAATTGGTTGATAAAATGATAGAAAATGCAGATTATTTTAGAAAAAAACAATCTGATTTTAGTAAGTTTCATTTTTTAACTAGAGAAGATATGTTAAGAAAAGGATATGATTTAGATTTATCTAAAGTTACAATTAATGTTTCAAAAGTTGGAATAGAAGGGCAAATTATATCTGAAATTTTAGCTAAACAATATGATATACAATTTGACTGTGCAGATTTTTTTAATTTGATAGCAATTTTGGGGATAGGAACTTCTAGAAAAGATATGGATAATTTACTTTTTGCTTTAAAAGATATAGAGAATAAAAATAATGGAAAGTTGGAAAATAATAGTTTAAATCTTCCTTCTCTAATGACAGAAATGGTTATGTCTCCTAGAGAGATTTTTTTGTCAGCTAATTCTGAAGTTGAAAATATTCCAATAAGTGAAGCTTCAGGATATATTAGTGCTCAAACTTTAACTCCATATCCTCCTGGAATTCCAGTTTTAATTCCTGGGGAAAGAATCACAAAAGAAATATGTGATTATTTAGAAAGTTTAGATTCTAAATCAATTAGAGTTGTTGGGCAAGATCAAGAAAAATTAGAATATATAAAAGTTGTAAAAGTTGATTGATTAAAAAAAGTTTATTGGAGGATAATTAAAAGTGAAAGATTTAATAGTTTTTTCTGGGAATTCGAACAAAAATCTAGCTCAAGATATTTGTGCTCAACTTGGAGTAGAATTAGGGAATGCAGAAGTTTCTAAATTTTCAGACGGAGAAATAAATGTTAAAATTTTAGACAATGTTAGAGGAAAAGATGTTTATGTTGTTCAGTCAACATGTCCTCCTGTAAACGATAATTTAATAGAACTTTTAATATTAATAGATGCTTTAAAAAGAGCTTCAGCAAAAAGAATTACAGCAGTTTTGCCTTATTTTGGATATGCAAGACAAGATAGAAAAGCAGAACCTAGAGTCCCTATTACTGCAAAGCTAGTTGCTAATTTATTGACAATAGCAGAAGCCGATAGAATTTTAGTTGTAGATTTGCATGCAGGGCAAATTCAAGGATTTTTTGATATTCCAGTAGATCATTTAAAAGCAGAACCTGTTTTTGTTGAATATTTTTTGAATAAAAAAGAAGAATTTGTTGTTGTTTCTCCAGATGTTGGAGGAGTAGAAAGGGCTAGAAATTTTGCAAAAAAACTTAATGCAAATCTAGCAATAATAGACAAAAGAAGACCTAAACCAAATGTTTCAGCAATTATGAATATAATCGGTCAAGTAGAGGCTCAAAATGCTATTATTTTTGATGATATGATTGATACAGCAGGGACTCTTTGTAATGTTGCATTCGCATTAAAAGAAAAAGGTGTTAAGAAAATTTTTGCTGTAAGTAGTCATGGAGTTTTGTCTGGAAAAGCTATAGAAAATATACAGAATGCACCTATAGATGAGTTGGTTATTACAGATACTATTCCATTAGCAGAAAATAAAAAATTAGATAAAATAAAAGTTTTGTCTATGGATAAAATGTTGGCAGAGGCTATAAAACGAATCCACTTTAATGAATCTATAAGTGTTTTGTTTAAATAGAAAGTAGACAAAATATATTTTTAATGCTAAAATAAAAAATTTTAATTCTAAAAAATGGGGGAATTTGAGAATGTCAGTAAAATTAGATATTACTTTACAAAATAGAAAACCTATGACTAATGGAGAGTTGAACCAATTAAAAAAGAAAGGAATTATTCCTGGTGTAGTTTATGGAAAAAATATGGAAGCTACATCAGTTTTAATTGATAGAAAAGAATTGATGAGATTATTGATGAGTTCTTTAGAAGAACATGTGTTTTTTAATGTTAAGTTAGATGATAAAATTTTCTCTGCAATTATACAAGAAAAACAATGGGATGTTATAAAACAAGAAATTCAACATGTGGATTTTAAAGTTGTAGATTTGAATGAAGAAATTAAATTATATTCTGAATTTAGATTTAATGGTGTTCCAAAAGGTGTAAAACAAGGTGGAATTTTGGAAACTAGATTTACTAAGGTAAAAGGAAAATGTTTACCAATGGATTATCCAAAATATTTAAATTGCGATATTTCTAATATTGAAATAGGTGGAGTTTTAACAATGAAAGATGTAGAGCTTCCTTCTGGTTTAAAAGTAGAAATGGCTCCAGAAACAGTTTTGCTTGCAGTTGCTAAACCAAAGAGCGAAAGAGGAAATCAAACATCATCAGATGCAAAAAAATAATTTTTGTAGCAGAATAAAATGAAATTAATAGCAGGGCTTGGTAATATTGGTGATAAATATAAATATACTAGACATAATATAGGTTTTGAAGTCTTAGATTATTTAAATTCAAAACTAGATGGTACCTTTACAAAATTTGAAGATTGTGCATATTTATCAAAAGTTAATTTTGAAAATGAAAAACTTTTGATTTGCAAACCTTCCTTGTTTATGAATAATAGTGGGATAGCTATTAGAAAAATAAAAGATTACTTTAAAATAGATAATAAGAATATTTTTGTTATTTTTGATGATTGCTCTCTTCCTTTTGCTAAGCTCAGAATTAGAATGAATGGTTCTAGTGGGGGACATAATGGAATAAAATCCATTATAGAAAATTTAGGAGGACAGCAAGATTTTCCGAGATTGAAAATAGGAATAGGAAATAATAATAATATAGAGCTTTCTGATTTTGTTTTGGGGAAATTTACTAAAGAAGAAATGTCTAAGTTTGATGATATTTGTAAAATTTCTACTGAGATTATTTTAAAATGGATAAAAGATCCATCTGAAAAAAATTTACAACAATTTAATAATTATCAAATTATTTAAAATAAAAGAGAGGAAGTTAATACTTCCTCTCTTTTTTAAATCTATAAATAGCTTAAAAAATATGAAAAAATTATTCAAAAAAATTTTTTTAAATCAAAAAACAATTCTAGAAAAAAAAATAAATCAAAAAATATTAAAATTATCAAAAAATGATAAAACTATAAAGATTTTAATTATAAGATTTAGTTCTTTTGGAGATGTAGTTTTATCTACAATTTTTCTAGAGGCTTTAATTAATAAATATAAAAATTATTCTATAGATGTGTTTTTATTGACAAAAGATAAATATAAATCTGTTTTTGAAAATAATCCTAATATAAAAAAAATTTTTGTTTTTGATAAAAATATAATAAATACATATAAAAATATCAAAAATGAAATAAGTCCTGATTTTATTTTTGATTTGAGTGTAAATTTAAAAAGTTTTTTTATTGCATTTTTATTTAAAACACAAACTTTCAGAATATCCAAAAATGTTTTTTATAGAAGATTTTTAGTTTATTTTAAGTTTTTAATAGAATACATTAAAATTAATAATATTTCGATAAAAGAAAAATATTCTAATTTTTTTAATGAAGGGAATGAAAAGTTATATTTTAACTCTAAAATTTTTTTGAAACAAGAAGAACTTTTAACTGCAAAAAATATATTAAATTTTGATAATAATTTTGATTATATAGGAATAAATACAGGAGCTACTTGGAATACAAAAAAATGGATTTTAGAAAATTATGTTGAATTAGTAAAAAGACTTTTGGCTGATGGAAAAAAAGTTGTTTTGATTGGTGGGAAAACAGATTTGGAATTTAATAAAAAAATAAAAGAAGAAATAGATACTAACATTAATTTTATAGATTTAACAGCAAAATTGAGTGAAAGAGAGCTTTTTTCAGTTATAAGTCTTTTAAAAATGATTTTTACTACAGATTCTGCAAGTTTACATATAGCCCAAGCTTTTAATGTTCCAGTATTTGCAATATTTGGTCCTACTGTAAAAGAATTTGGTTTTTGGTATAAAGGTGCAAAAGATTTTTTGTTTGAAGATACAAATTTAAAATGTAGACCATGTGCTTTGCATGGGAATAATAAATGTCCAAAAAGGCATTTTAATTGTATGAAAAATATTTCAGTAGATATAGTATATTTTAAAATAAAAAATTTTTTTAT
>CAYQVV010000051.1:0-8870 GCA_964421155.1 uncultured Elusimicrobiaceae bacterium | reverse complement strand
AAAAAATTTTAAATCTTCAAATTTTTTAATCCAACTTTATTTTTTAATATTTTTATTCTATTGAAAGATTCAGAGATTCTTTCTTGAGATATCTTTTTTTCTTTTACAAGATTAAATATGGTATCTATAGCTTTATATCCAATGTTTTCATCATAAATTTCTCCATTATTGGAAAATATAAATATATCAACTCCTGCATTTATAGCTTTTTCTAAGCAGGTGGGTAAATCGTATTGTTTTGCAATTGCGCCCATTGCCATATCATCAGATATTATAATTCCATTAAATTTTAGTTCTTTTCGTAATTTATTTGTTAATGTATTATATGACATTGTTGCAGGATATTCTGAATCAAAATTAGCATTAAAAACATGAGAAGTCATTACTATGTCTACTATCCCTTCATTTATAAGATTTTTAAATGGAATAAGTTCTTTATTGTTGTAAGTTTTTGATGCATCAGCTATTCCATAATGAGTATCTGCAGTCGTAGAACCATGTCCAGGAAAATGTTTTAATGCTGATAAAATACCTATTTCTTTGTATTTATTTATTATTATTTTTGAATGATTTGTTACAATTTCTGGATCATCAGAAAAACTTCTTTCTTTTTTTCCGATTATTGGACATTCTGGGTTAATATTTAAGTCTACACAAGGTGCAAAATTTATATTTATTCCTGTATTTTTTAATGTTATTGCAGTTTTTTCTGCATATTTAGAAGTTAATAAAGGATCATTTTTTTCTCCTAAATATTGTTGAGAAACTGTTTCTGGGAATCCATAATTTTCTTTTAGCCTACAGACTTTTCCACCTTCTTGATCTATTGTTATAAAAAGGTTATGTTTACTAATTTTTTGCAATTTTGAAGATAGTTTTTTTAGTTGTTTTGGATTTTCTATGTTTCTTTTAAATTCTTGATTAGGCACATCATAATCAAAAAAAATAACACCACCTATTTTTTCATTTTTTATTAATTTATATATCGTATCATTTTTTTTAATTTCCATACCTCTAAATCCAAGAATTATCATTTGAGCTATTTTTTCTTTCAGTATTTTATCATCTAATGAAAGATTTTTTTCATTAGCAAAAAGAACCGTTTTTATAGAAAAAATAAAAGCTATGAATATAATGTAAAGTAATTTTTTTTTAAATTTTAACATTTTTATTATTCTCCAAAAAATTCATTTTCTATGCATGCACATATGGTATGATATATAGGTAAATGATATTCTTGAATTTCAAATGTCATATTTGAAGGTGCATTTAAATTTATATCAGACAAATTTTTTAATTTTCCTCCATGCTCTCCAGTCAACGAAATAGTTTTCATATTTTTTGTTTTAGCTATTTGTGCGGCATATAAAACATTTTTTGAATTTCCAGATGTGCTTATTGCTATTAGAATATCATTTTTTTGTCCATATCCTAAAACTTGTTGAGCAAAAGTAAGGTCTGGAGCATTATCATTTGCAAATGCTGTTTGAATTGCTGATTGGCTAACAAGAGAAATAGCTGGAAGAGATTCTTGTAAATTTTCAATTAAATATTCGCTAGATTCAGGAAATAAATTTTTTATATTTTCTTTGTTTTTTTCAGATAGTTTTCTTGGCAAAAGGAATCCTTTCATTAATTCTCCTACTATATGTTCTGCATCTGCTGCACTTCCACCATTTCCACAAATTAAAATTTTTCCATTATTGTCATAGCATTCTTTTAGAGTTTTTATAGAGTCTATTATTTTTGAATGAAGATTATTTAGATCAGGATATTTTTTTACTAAATTATCAATAATTTTTATTGTGTTTTCTTTCAATTTTTTCTCCTTTTAATCAAGTTTTTGTAATATATTTTCATTTAAATCTAATTGTATAATTTTTATATTTTTTAAATTATAATTTTCTAATAATTTAACTTTTGAATCATTATTTATAAATATTTTTTCTATAAATTTTGAATTATTTTTTACCCAATTCAGCCAATTATTTTTATATTTTTCACCATATAAAACTTCAATTCCTAGTTGTTGAAATGTATTTATATATGGATTCTTATTTTCAAATTGTAAATCATTGCAGATAAATTTTATATTAAAATTTTTATTTTTTAAAAATTTAAGATTTATAAAAAAAACATCATTATCATTTTTAGGGAAATCGTTAATTATTAATATTGTAGTTTTTGATAAACTTCTATCTCTTGCAAAAAAAATATTATTATATTTTTTTTGTTTCTCTTTTTGAAGGTATTGTTTTTCTAAAATGTTATCCCATTTTTTGTAAAATTTTTTTTGATTTATATCTACTGCGAGTTTTTGTCCTTGGTTTCCAGAAATACTTTCATAATGTTTAACAACAGATTTTGGTTGATATACAACTTTGTAGCCTAATTCTCTGACTTGTAAAGCTAAATCACAATCTTCTGAATATGCAGGTGCAAAATTTTTATCAAATCCACCTATTTCATCCCAGATTTTTTTTCTAATAATTATGCTAGCTCCAGATATATAGTCTACTTCTTTTACATAGTTGAATTCACTATCAGTTGGATTTCCAAATTTCCCATAACTTGAAACAGAAGCATTTTTCCAAATAATTCCTCCAGCTTCTTGCAGAGTTTCATTTGGATATATTAATTTTGAACCAACGATTCCAATATTTTCATCACTTTCTATTATTTCTAATAATGACTCAATGCAATTTTTTTGTATTTTTGTATCATTATTCAAAAAATATAAATATTCGCCTTTTGCATATTTTGTTGCATTATTGCAGTTTAGTAAGAATTTTAAATTTTTTTCATTATTTATAACTTTTATATTTTCTATAAATTTTTCTATTTCAGATGTTAAGTCTGTAGAGCAATCATTTGCTATTATTACTTCATATTCTATGTTTTTAGATGTATTTTCTAATATAGATTTTAAACACTCGTATGTGTAATTTATTTGATTATAAACTGGAATTATTATTGATATTTTTGGATTTTCATATTTTGGAAATGTTAACTTTTTAAAGTCAGAAATTTTTGGCAATATTTCATTTGAATTTGTTTTATTTTGACTTTTTTTTGTTATTTTTGTTTGAATTTGAATATAATCTAAAGTTTTTTTAAAAGTTGATTCAATTCCATTATTTTTTATTTCAAGGACGAATTTTTGAATATTTTTTAAAGAAATATTTTTTATTAATCTATTTGGATAAGAAATAATTTTTTTTAGTATTTTTAAATTGTTTTCTATTTTTATAAATTTGTTTATAAAAATCCAATGTTTTGATAAATGTATAAGTTTTAATTCTATTTTTAAAGATTCAATTTCTTTTTTTAAAAGTCTTTCATTTTGTAATAATTTTTCTAGTTTATCATTATTCATTTTAATTATTTTTGTTTCGGACCTCATTTATCCATTTTTGATTATTCAAATACCATTGTATAGTTTCAGTTATTCCTGTTTCAAATGTATATGATAATTTCCAGTCTAAAAGTTTTTCGGCTTTGCTAGAATCTATTGCATATCTTAAATCGTGACCAAGCCTATCTGGAACAAATTTTATTAAAGATTCTGGTTTATTCAAATGTCTTAGAATAGTTTTAACAACTTCTAAATTGCTTTTTTCAGAGTGTCCACCAAGATTGTATATTTCTCCAATTTTTCCTTTATGCAAAATTTTATCTATTCCTATATTATGATCGTCTACATGTATCCAATCTCTAACATTTTCGCCTTTTCCGTATACTGGGATGTCTTCATTATTCATTGCTTTTGTTAGAATTACAGGTATTAATTTTTCTGGGAATTGAAAAGGTCCATAGTTATTTGAGCATCTAGATATTGTTATAGGCAGACCAAATGTTCTGTAATATGCAAGAACCAAAAGATCTGCGCTAGCTTTTGAAGCTGAATATGGACTGGATGTATGAAGAGGAGTTTCTTCTGTAAATTTTAGTTCTGGTTTGTCTAAAGGCAGATCTCCATAAACTTCATCTGTAGATATTTGGTGATAACGAGATATTTTATATTTTAAAGAACAATCCATAAGAACTTGAGTTCCCAAAATATTAGTTTTTAAAAATAATTCTGGATTTTTTATTGATCTGTCTACATGGCTTTCTGCTGCAAAATTGACAACAATATCAAATTTTTCATTTTCAAATAATGAATCTATAAAATTTCTATCTGTAATATCGCCTTTGACAAATTTAAAATTGTTTTTATTTATTATATTTTGCAAGCTAGTATAATTTCCAGCATATGTTAGAGAATCAATACATACAAAAAAATAATCAGAATATTTGTTGACCATATAATGTAAAAAATTACAGCCTATAAATCCTGCTCCGCCAGTTACTAGAATTTTTTTCATAAAAATTTAATCCTTTTGAATAAATTTAAAATTTATTTTTTTTATTTCCATATATTAGTATTTTTGAAATCGTTAAATGTTTTCCATTCTTTGTCTTTTTCAGACAAAATTATATTTGTATCAATTTTAGGCCAAATTATGTTTATCGTTGGATCATTATAAATAATTCCTGATTCAGCTTCATGATTATAAAAATCAGTACATTTGTAAGTAAATTCAGCCTCTTCAGATAAAACTAAAAATCCGTGAGCAAAATATGGTGGAATAAAAAACATTTTTTTGTTTTCAGATGATAAAGTTACTCCAAACCATTGCCCAAAAGTTTCACTATTTCTTCTTAAATCTACAGCTACATCAAATACTTCTCCGCTTATAACTCTGACGAGTTTGCCTTGAGTATTTTGTTTTTGAAAATGTAAACCTCTCAAAACTCCTTTTTTTGATTTTGATTGGTTATCTTGCACAAAATTATAATTTATTCCAAGCTCAATGAATTCTTTTTCATGATATGTTTCCATGAAATAGCCTCTATTATCTCCAAAGACAGTCGGTTCTATAACTATAAGGTCTTTAATATTTGTTTCAATTTTTTTGAATTTCATAATTTTTCTCTATTATTTTTTTAGAATTTTTGCTAAATAATTTCCATATTCAGTTTTGTTATGTTTTTCTATTGATTTTTTTAAATTTTCAGTGTCTATCCAACCATTAAGATATGCAATTTCTTCAAGGCAAGCAATTTGGCAGTCTTGTCTAGTTTCAACTGCTTTTACAAAATTTGTCGCATCTGCAAGTCTATCAGCAGATCCTGTATCAAACCATGCAAAACCATGTCCTAATTTTATAACTTTTAATTTCTTTTTTTCTATGTATTTTTGGTTTACAGCAGTTATTTCTAATTCCCCTCTCTCTGAGAATTTTATATTATTTGCAATTTCTTTTACTTGATTATCATAAAAATAAATTCCTGGAACTGCAAGATTGGACTTAGGATTAGCAGGTTTTTCTTCAATAGAAATAGCATTTCCATTTTCGTCAATTTCTACAACTCCATATGATGTTGGGTCAGCTACATGGCATCCAAAAATTACTCCACCTTCTTTTAATTTGCTTGCTTCTTTTAACATATTTCCTAATTCAGCTCCATATAGGATATTATCCCCTAATATTAAAGAAACAGAATCTTCTCCAATAAAATCTGCTCCCAAAATAAAAGCATCAGCAAGTCCAATAGGTTTTTCTTGAATTTTATATTCAAATTTGACTCCGAACTGAGTGCCATCTCCTAGTAAAATTTTGAAAAGATCTATATGGTTAGGAGTTGAAATTATAAGTATTTCTTTTATTTCCGCTATCATCAATAAAGATAAAGGATAATAGATCATAGGTTTATCATATACAGGTAAAATTTGTTTAGAAATAGCCAATGTTATTGGATATAATCTAGTTGCAGTTCCTCCAGCTAAAACAATTCCTTTCATTATTGATTTAACTCCTTTGAAATATATTTTTTTAGAGCCTCTTCAAAATTATCTGGAAATATTCCAAATAATTTTAATTTTTCTTTTGATAATTTACTATTTTTTGGTCTTTTTGCAGGAGTAGGATATTCTGTAGATTTAACAGAATTTAGAGCAATATCTATTTTAGCGAATTCAAATATTTTTTTTGCAAATTCGTACCAATTAGTAAATCCTTCGTTTGTTGAGTGATATATTCCATACTCAGGTTCTTTTTCTATTATGTTTCCTATTATTTTAGAAAGAGTTTCCGTACTGGTTGGACTTCCATATTGATCGCATACAATATTTAAATTATTTTTAGTTTTGGCTAAATTTAGCATAGTTCTAACAAAATTTTTTCCATCTCCATATAGCCATGCAGTTCTTAAAATATAATATTTTTCTGCTTTTTCTGAATTTATTTCTCCTAAAAGTTTAGATTCTCCATATTTATTTATCGGATTTGTAGCAAGATCTTCTGTATATGATTGAGAAATATCCAAATTTCCGTCAAATACATAATCTGTACTTATTTGTATTAAAGTAGCATTTATTTTTTTTGCATTTTCTGCTATATATTGAACAGCAGTCCCATTTATTTCTTTTGCCATATCAAAATTAGTTTCACAAGCATCGACATTGGTATATGCAGCACAGTTTATTATAAAATATGGTTTTATATCTGAAATTATTTTTGAAACAGCTTCTTTGTCACAAATATTTAGGCTTTGCAATGTCGTTGCATAGATTTCATAATTTATATTATTAGAAAGAGTTTTAAAAACTTCGCTTCCTAACATTCCATCCTTTCCAATTAATAATATTTTTTTCATATTTTTTTGTCTCTTTTAAGATTTTTACGAATTTAAGATTATTTTTGCTTCTTCATCTAGAGCTTTTGTTGAATAGTTTATGCCTGTTTCTCGTTCGGTTTCTCTGTTTGAACTTATTAAATCATTTCTGGTTATTTTAGATAAATTAAATTTTCTAGCTCCAGCCATAAATTGTTGTAACCCGCAAGCTAATTTATCTGCATATCCATGCATAGCTATTGCTCCAAATGGAATGTTTTTCATTTCATCAACTCCTACAATATTTTTGACAGATTCCCAACTTGAAAAGATTTCTTCTGGAAATTTGCCAAATTCTGTTATTGTTGCAGGTAGTTCTTCCCAATGTCCATTTATTTCTGCTCTTTTTTCAGGTTTAAAAACTCCTTCTATGTTGCTTCCTAAAAATCCTGGAATCATAGGAGCTCTTCCCATACAAACTAGTTTTGTATATGGTGCTCCTAAAGCTAATGCTTTGAATATATGGTCTTCTCTCGCAAATCCTCCTGCAAAAGCTATATCTGGAATTTTTTTACCTTTTTTTTCTAAAATTTCACAATATTCAAATGCTTTTGAGTGTAATTGTATTGAAGGAATTCCCCAATGATTCATCATATTCCAAGGGCTCATTCCTGTTCCTCCACTAGCACCATCTATTGTTAAAAGATCTAAATTTGCTTCTGTTGCACATTTTATTGCTAGTGCCAAAGATTCCATTCCATATGCTCCAGTTTTTAAAGAAATTCTTTTAAATCCGAGATTTCTTAGATATGAAATATTATGTAGAAAAGATTCTAAAACTTTTTCAGAAGAATTTAAATGAGTTGCTCCAAGTCTGCTATGTCTTGCAAAAGATCGGATAGCTTTTGATTCAAAAGCTTTTATCACTTTATTGTCAGTAGGATCTGGATCTACAATATAGCCTCTTTGTTTTAGAAATTGTGCATACTCTAAAGAATTTACTTGAATTTCGCCACCAATACTTTTTGCTCCTTGTCCCCATTTTAGTTCAAGTATAATTTTTTCTCCATATTTTTTTATAAGATATTCTGCTACTCCATTTTTTGTATCTTCAATATTCATTTGAACAAAAATAGCTCCATAATTATTATAATATCTCAAAAAAGTGTTAATTCTTTTTTCTAGTTCAGGAGCAGATTCTATTTTTCCATTATTTATTTTTGAATTTTTATCAATACCTACTACATTTTCTCCTATTACAATAGGAAAACCACAAATTGCTGCTCCTATAGCAAAAGAATCCCAATATTTAGCTGCAATAAATGTAGACCCTAATGCTCCAGTCATGATAGGAAGTTTACATTTAGTTTTAACTTGATTTCCAAATTGAGTTTCAATATTTACATTAGGGAAAATACAGTCATCAACTGAATTTGTTAAGTTTTCATTTATTCCATCAGCACCAAAAGCATAGCCTTGTATTCTAAGTGAATGATAACCAACCCCAATACTACAATTATTATTTGAACCAGAAGTCGTTTCGCCAAAATTTCGTGGATATAAAATTTTTCTACCTCGTAAAGAAGACATCCAAGTTTCACATTTTCCTTTGCAAGAAGAGATGCAAAGAGTACATAATCCAGATTCACAAGGAATTCCTCTATTGATACTTCCTAGTGCATCGTTATTTTTTCCCCATTCTAACATATATAAACTCCTTTGTTGAAATTTAACCATACAAGTATATAAAAAAAATAATTTTACTTCAATAAATTTTAAAAATTTTATAATATATAAAAAATATAAAAATTAAAGAATATAATCATGATAAGAATATTTAATCAATTCATAAAATTTGGAATAGTCGGGCTTTCAAATACTTTTATTTCTTATGGTGTTTATGCAGGATTAGTTTATTTAGGATTATATTATTTGATTGCAAGTATTATTAGTTTTGTAGTCAGTGTTTTGAATTCTTTTTATTGGAATCACAAGTATGTTTTTTCTGTTAAAGATAATGAAGATAGGCATTTTTTGAAATCTTTGATTAAAACTTTTATTGCTTATGGTTTTACGGGATTATTATTAACGAATATATTTTTATACATAGCTGTTGATTTTTTTAAATTATCAAAATATTTAGCCCCAATAATAATATTGATAATAACTGTGCCTATAAATTTTTTTATAAATAAGTTTTGGGCATTTAA
>CAYQVV010000050.1:7407-8926 GCA_964421155.1 uncultured Elusimicrobiaceae bacterium | reverse complement strand
AAATTTTAGATTTTTAATGTTTTTAATCCTATATCCGATATACAGCGGACTAGCTTTTTTTGTTTCTTTTTTGTGCAATGACAAAAAAGAAAATTAAAACAGTAATTTATTTAAAGCTTTTTAAAAACTTTAAAAGTATTAAATATTTATTTAAAAAAAATGGCAAATATTTTTTTAGGGTCACTCCCGCGAAGGCGGAAATCCAGTTTTTTAAAATACTAGATTCCACACTTCCTTCGGACAGGGCTCTAAAGAGCCACTGGTGGAATGACAAATTGAAAAAATAGTTACCGATGCTCACACATTTAGCCGACAGACAAAAAAATAAAAATAGATTTTATTGGCAAAACACAAAGCATTTCTTATAATAAATTAAAATTATTTTATTAGGAGCACAAAATGATTAGACATATAGTTATGTGGAAAGTTAAAGAAGAAAATAAAAAAGAAAATCTTTTAAAAATGAAAAAAGATTTAGAAGCATTAAAGACTAAAATAAATTTAATAATTGATTGGGAAGTTGGCATTGGATATGAAAAAACAGATGAAAAATCTGCATTTTTTGATATAGTTTTAGATTCTACTTTTGCAACTAAAAACGATCTTTCAGATTATAAATTTCACCCAGATCATGTTGTAGTAGAAGAATTTATTAAATCTATTACTTATCAAAAATCTGTAGTTGATTTTGAAAAATAAGGAGCTTCTTTTAAATGAATTTAAAAAAACTATTAGGAAATTTTGGAATATATACAGATATAGAAAAAGATGTGACTGGAATTACTTTAGATTCTAGAAAAATCCAGCCAGGATTTATTTTTGTAGCTTACAAAGGATATCATTTTGACGGATATGATTTTATATCATCAGCCATAAAAAATGGAGCAATATGTATTATTTCAGATAGAGATTTTAAACAAAAAAGTTCTGATTTAAAAAATTATGAAAAAGTAATAGTAGACAATGTTTATGATTTTTCTACAAAATTAGCATTATATTATTTTAACTATCCGTCTAAAAAAATGAATTTAATAGGTATCACTGGAACAAATGGAAAAACAACAACTACATATATATTAGAATCTATTTATAAAAAAGCCAAACAAAAAACAGGAATCATTGGAACTATACAAAATAAAATCGGAGATGAAATCATAAAATCAGAAAATACAACTCCATTTCCTATTGATTTACAAAATATTTTAAGCCATATGGCTTCAAACTATGTAAAATCTGTATTTATGGAAGTTTCTAGTCATGCTCTTGCTTTAGAAAGAGTAAAAGGTTGCGATTTTGACGGCGCAATTTTTACAAATTTAACAGAAGATCATTTAGATTTTCATATAAATATGAAAAATTATTTTATAGCTAAAAAAAAGCTATTTGATTCTTTAGGAGATAACGCTATAGCTGTAATTAATGAAGATGATAAATATTCTGAAAAATTAGTTAAAGGAATAAATCCTAAAGTAAAAATTATTAGATTTTCTATAAAAAATAAAATAGATATGGATGTATA
>CAYQVV010000050.1:0-7307 GCA_964421155.1 uncultured Elusimicrobiaceae bacterium | reverse complement strand
ACTTGTAAAAATTTAAAAATGAACAAAATTATCACAGTCTTTGGATGTGGAGGGAATAGAGATAGAAAAAAAAGACCTTTGATGGCTAAAAAAGCAGGGCAATATAGCGATTTTATTTTTATTACTGACGATAATCCTAGAGAAGAAGATCCTAAAAAAATAGCCTTGGATATTGAAATAGGATTAAAAGAAATAGGTTATGAAGATTATCATATTATTCTAGACAGAGAAACTGCTATAAAAGAGGCTATAAAAATGGCTAAAAAAAATGATATTGTTTTAATTGCTGGAAAAGGACATGAAGATTATCAAGTAATCGGCAATGAAAAAATACATTTTTCAGATAAAGAAGTTGCAACAAATGCAATAAAAGAACTTGAATTTTTACGAACAGAAAAAGAATTGTTTTAAAATATTTATAATTTAAATATATTCTCTTAAAAAATATTATAAAAATATATTTAATTCTTAGTTGTTTTATGTTTTATTTTTATGTATAATTATTGTTTAAAATAAAACATAATACGAGGATTTCGAATGAAAATAACATTAAAAAGTCTTTTTGCAATATTCTCCATTTTTATATTAACGGGTTCTTTCATATTTGCTGAAGAATCTAATATAATTTCTCAAAATGAAACAAATTTAACAAAAAATATTGAATCTGATTCAAATACACAAGAAATAAAAATAGAAAATGCTATTGATGAAAAAATTAATAAAAATGAAAATCAACAAAATACATCTAATAATAAAAAAACAAAAAAAAAGAAAAAAGAAAAAATTAATAAAGAAAATATAGATAATGAAAAACAAACTGAACAAAACAATATTATAGAAAACGATTTAAATTTAGAAAAAAATAACATAATTACAGGTGAAGAAAAAAATATTGAAAAAATAGAAATAACTAAAGAAATAGAAAAAATAGATATAAAACCAATAAAAAAAGAAATAAAAGAAATAGAAAAAACTAATCTAAATACAGATAATGACATTCTACAAAATAGTTTATTAATATTATCTAAAAGAGGGAAAATTAACTTATTAAAGCAAATTTTAAAAGAAAATCATCTTTATATAAATTGGCAAAATGAATATGGAATGACAGCTTTATTAGAAGCAACTAAAGCAAATCAAGAAAAAATGATAAAATTTTTAATTAAATTAGATGCTGAACCAAAAATTGCATCAAAAAATAATGTAACTAACTTAAGATTTTCTGTAGAAAATAATAATAAATCATTAGTAAAATTATTTTTAAAATACGGATTGGAAGTTGGAAGTCAAGATATTAACGGACAATCTCCATTATTATCTTCTATTGAAAATAATTTTTATGATATAACCAAAATTTTATTAGATAATATTCAAAATTTTGATGTTGATTTACAAGATAAAAGTGGAAGAACATTATTAATGGTAGCAACTGAAAATAATGATGTAAAACTTGTAAAAAAATTAATTTCAAAAAATGCAAATGTTTGGCTTGTTAATAATAAAAATGAATATGCTTTATCTATAGCAGAAAAACATTCAAACAAAAATTTAATCAAAATACTAAAAAATCAAATGGAAAAAGATAAAAAGAAACAACAAAAGTAAATATGATTGATGAAAAATTTTATATATTAGATAAATCAAAAATTATAGAAATAAATAATAACAATTCTTTTCAAAATAAATATAAAATATCCTGTGATAGTGAACATAAAACCATCTTTGTAATAGAAACAAATAACAAAATAATAGGTTTTATTGAAGCCCTTTTAATAGAAAATATTAATGAATGTGAAATATTTCATATAGAAATTTCTAAAAATTTCAGAAATAAAAACTTTGGTTTTAAATTAATGCTAAATTTTTTACAATTTTTAATTAACAAAAATGTTAATAATATTTTTCTAGAAGTTAGAGAATCTAATAATATTGCAAAAAAATTATACAATAAATTGAATTTTAAATTTATTGGAAATAGAAAAAATTATTATTCAAATCCAAAAGAAAATGCTATACTGATGAAATTAAATTTAATTGATTTTGATTTGAAAAAATTTGAAAATTTGTTTTAAACAACAGTTTCTAAAGGGAGGATATATAATGGATTTAGGTATTTTTTATGCAATGTTTGGAGCTGCCTGTGCTATATTTTTAGCTGGTTTTGGGTCAAGTATAGGAATAGGATTAGCAGGAACTGCTGCAAACGGTGTTTTAAGTGAAAAACCAGAAAAATTTGGAACTATGCTTTTATTTGTTGCGTTACCAGGAACTCAAGGTATTTATGGATTTTTAACAGCATTTTTAATCATTCTAAAAATACAACTTTTAACTGGAAATCCTTTGCCTGTTTCAAATATTCAAGGATTACAAATTTTAGCAGCATCATTACCTGTAGGGATAACTGGATTATCATCTGGAATGTATCAAGGCAAAATTTGCGCAGCAGGAATAGCAGTAGCTGCAAAAAAACCTGAAGCAAGCATGAAAGGACTTGTTTATGCAGCAATGGTAGAAACATATGCTGTTTTAGGATTAGTGATTAGCTACTTTTTATTAAATGGAGTCAATCTATAATCTTTGTTTTTAGGAGTTCAAATTGTCAATTGAAAATTTAATAAAAAAAATAAATGAAAATGAAATTAATATACAAAATAAAATAATAGAGCAAACTTCAAATGAAATATCTAAAATAGAAGATAGTTTTAATGAGGAATTTTGTAAATTTAAAAATTTTGAAGATTTAAAAAATAAAGAAAAAATAGAATCATATAAACAAAAAAAAGAGATTGATTTAGAAATATTAAAAAGAAAAAATTTTTTAGAATTAAAAAGAAATGTATTAGATTCCGTTTTTAATGAATTTATTGAAAATTTAAAAAAATGGGATGTTCAAAAATATATAGCATTTATAAAAAAATGCTTAAATAAAATTGAAAATATTTCAAAAGATAGCAAAATCATTATAGGAAACAGTCTTTTATTTCTTCCAGATTATTTCTATGAAGAAATTAAAAAATATATTTTTGAAAAATATAATCTAAATGAAAATGAAATTGATATTATTTTTTCTAATGAAATTATTTGTGGAGTAATTTATATTGAAGATAAAATCAATATAGATTTATCTTTCAATGCAATAATTTCTGATATGAAAACTAAATATGAAATAGAATTATCTAACATTTTATTCTCTAATCAAAATCAATAATTAATAAAAGATATATTTAATAAAAATATATCTTTTATTTCTATAAAACAAAAAAATCTAAATTTAATTATTAAAAAAGGTGTAAAAATGAAAAATTTTGACTTTTTAACTATTTCTCCTTTGAGAGTTATAGAAAATATAAATTTTTTTAATGAAAATTTTATAAAAGAATATAACTTTATTTTTAAAAATAACCCAATATTAATTATTAAAAAAGATGTTTATAAAAAATTTTATGAAAAAATATCAAAAACTTTTAATGAAAATTCCATCATAGAATTTAATGAAGAATGTTCAAAAAAAGAAATATCTAGAATTACAAAACTTTTAATAAATAAAAAAGCTACTTCTATAATTGGAATGGGTGGAGGAAAAGTTATTGATGCTTCAAAAGTTTGTGCTAATGAAATTAATATACCAATTATAACTCTTCCTACAAGTGCTGCAACTGGTGCTTGTTCAAGTGCTTTATCTGCAATTTATAATGAAAATGGAATTATTGATGAATGTAGAGATATAATATTTACAAAAGCTCCTGATTTAGTCTGTTTAGACTATAGTTTATTAATAGAAGAGCCAGTTGAATTTTTAATATTTGGAATGACTGATTCTTTGGCAAAATATTATGAATCATTTGCTTTCTGTGAAGGAAAATCATCTAATATACTAACGCAAACTGCTTTAAATTTAGCAAAATTTATAAAAGATACAATATTTGAAATTGGCGAAAAATCAATTGAAGATCTAAAAAATAACATAATTTCTGAAGACTTAAAAAATATATTTAAAATAAATTTAATTTTAGCTCCTATGGTTGGAGGAATTGGTGGCGAAGGTTGTAGAGTTTGTGTTAGTCATGCTGTAAATAATTCTTTAACTCAAATAGAAAAAATGAGAAGTAAAAAATTTATGCATGGAGAACAAGTAGCTTTTGGAAATCTTATTCAACTATATTTAGACAAAAGAAATAATACTGATTTTGAATTACAAGAATTATTAGAATTACATAAAAAATTTAATTTAATGTTAGATTTTAAATATTTTAAAACAAAAATTTCAAATGAAGATATAGAAAAATTTATTAAATATATTTTTTCTGATGTTGAAAGTTTAAAGAATATGCCTAGAAAAATATCAAAAAATGAAATGTTAGAATGCCTAAATTTTTTTAAAATGATATAATTTTATGTATAAAATATGTATAACTACTTTAAAAATAATGTATAAAATATAAAATTTTTATTTATAACTAATTTTATATTTTTTATAAAATGTGGATAAGTTTAAAATTTATAAAAAATAATATAAAAAACAATAAATTAATAAAACTTTATACAAAAATAATAAAATATTTACTTTTAAAAAAAACTTTTAAAAATATAACTTTTTTTAATTTATAAAAAGTTATCAACATTATACAGTGCCCTACTAATTCTATTTATTTATATAATAAAAAAATACATTAAAATTAATTTTCAAAATCAAAAATATAAATTTGACATATAAAACTAAAATAATATAAAATGTAAAATTCAATTATTTACAGATTATTTTAGGAGGAAAAATGCATATAAAATGTTCAAAAAATGATTTAATGATAGCATTACAAACTGTATTTCCAGCAATATCAACAAAATCATCATTACCAATATTAACAAATATTTTATTAAAAATAACAAATGATGGAATTTTAAACTTAATAGCAACAGATTTAGAAATAACTATAAAAACTCAATTAAAAGCAGAAATTTTAAAAGTTGGAGAAATAACTATTCCAGCAAAAAAATTGATAGATATAACTAGAGAATTAGGAAATGAAGATATAGAATTAAAAGTTAATGAAGATGCAAAAATTTCTATAAAAAGTGGAAAATCAAAATTTTCTATTATGGGAATTACATCAGAAGATTTTCCTGCTGTTCCAGAGTTTGATTCTAAAAATCAAAAAGATTTATTTTTTATAGATAAAAATATTTTTAAAGATATGATAAAAAAGACTAGTTATGCAGTATCTTTTGACGAAACAAGATTTGTTTTAAATGGAATTTTAATGAAAATAGAAAATAATAAAATTATTATGGTTGCTACAGATGGTAGAAGGCTTTGTTATGTAGATAATAATTTAGAAAATATTGAAGGAAAAAATTTTGAAGTAATAATTCCTACTAGAACTGTTAATGAATTAAATAAAATTATAGGAATGCTAAATATAGATAAAATAGAAATAGGAATTCAAGATAATCAAATAGCTTTTAATTTTGATAATAATATTATAATTTCAAAAGTTATAGATGGAAATTTTCCAAATTATAATCAAGTGATTCCAAAAAATTTAGATATAGAAATTACACTTTCAAAAGACGAATTAATGTCTGCTACTAGAAGAGTTGCATTATTAACAAGCGAAAAAACAAACTCTATAAAATATTCTTTTTGGAATAATAAACTTTTAATTTCTGCATCAACTCAAGGTATTGGTGATGCTGAAGATGAAATAGAAATTGAATATGACAAATCTGTTTTTGAAATAGCTTATAATCCAAATTATGTTTTAGATTTTTTAAAAAATATTGAAGAAAAAGAAGTTGTTTTACAGGTTTCTACACCAGTAAATCCTGGAATTTTAAAACCAAAAAATAATGAAACAACTTATATTTGTGTTATTATGCCTATGAGAATATAAAAATTATAAAATAGATATTATTCTTTATAAATAATCGGAGGATAAAATGAATTTAGGAATTATTACTAGTGGTGGAGATTGCGGAGGATTAAATGCAGTTGTTAAAGGTGCTGCACAAATGGCAAATAGTCTTGGAGTAAAACTTTTTGTTATACCAAATGGTTATGCAGGACTTTATAATTTAATAGAATTTGATTCTTTAGTTGAATTAACTCCAGAAAGATCAGAATTATTTACAGCAGTTTTGGCTGGTTCAGAAGCAGGACATTCAAGAGTAAAAATAAAAAAAATAGACGATTCAAATAAATATGAAAGAATTAAAGAAGGTCTAAAAAAATTTGATATAGATGGACTTGTTATTTCTGGTGGAGATGATACAGGAAGTGTGATAGTAGATCTTTCAAATCAAGGAATTAAATGTGTTCATGCACCAAAAACAATGGATTTAGATTTACAAACATATTCAGTTGGTGGAGATTCAACAGTTAATAGAATAGCTGATTTTGTTTATGACTTAAAAACTACAGGAAGAACTCATAATAGAGTTATAGTTGTTGAGGTTTTTGGAAGATATGCAGGACATACAGCATTTAGAGGTGGAGTAGGAGCAGAAGCAGACGCTATTTTGATCCCAGAAGTTCCTACAGATTTTGATGTTTTGTATCAAGATGTAAAAGCTAAGCTTTGCAAAAGAATAAAAGAAAGTGATGTTCATGCAGGAACTTATATGATTGTTGTTGCAGAAGGATTAAGAGATGCAAGCGGAAAAGAAATTGTTGATGAATCTGCAGGATTAGATTCTTTTGGACATAAAAAATTGGCAGGTGCAGGAAAATTTGTTTGCCAAGAATTAAATAAAAGGTTTAAAGCTGATGAAGAAATTACAGAATTTATGAAAGAAACAAAAATGTTTGTAAAAGGTTTATATGAAGCACCAGAAGTTAGAGAAGTAAGACCTGGGCATTTGGTTAGATGTGGAAAAGCTTCAGCATTTGATGTTAATTTTGGAATGGAAGCTGGTGGAGCAGCAGTTATGCTTTTAAAAAATGATGTTTATGGAGTTACAGTAGCTGATGTGAAAGGCGGAGTTATTAGATATATGAATACAAAGCAAGCTATTGAACAAAGACATGTTGATGAAAAATTAATTTCTTTCCATGAAAAATTAGGTTTTTGTTTTGGAAGAAAAAAAGCAGATGAGAATATGAAATTTGAATTATTAGAAACTCAACCAGAAAGACATCTGTAGTTTTTAATTTTAATAAATTTTTATAATAAAAAAAATAAAAGCTGATTTGTTTATTTATAAAAAAACATTTCAGCTTTATTTTATATCATTGCCCATGTAGCTCAGTGGTAGAGCACTTCCTTGGTAAGGAAGAGGTCGTCAGTTCAAGCCTGATCGTGGGCTTTTTT
>CAYQVV010000049.1:0-9027 GCA_964421155.1 uncultured Elusimicrobiaceae bacterium | reverse complement strand
AGGAATGACAATTTTTTTTTGCATGAATAACAAGCAATAATAACAAAACATTTTTTGCTAAAATTTTTAATTAAATGCTTTTAAAAGAAGCCTATAAAAAAGAAAAAAATAACAAAGAGGATTTATAATGGAAATATCATCAAAATTTCAACCAAATGAAATAGAAGAAAAATGGTATAATTATTGGATGAAAAAAGGAATAAATCATTCTGAAATAGACAAAACAAAAGAATCTTTTACAATAGTTATTCCTCCACCGAATATAACAGGTGCTTTGCATATGGGACATGCCTTAAATAATACTTTGCAGGATATTTTTATCCGGTTTGCAAAAAAGAATGGATATAATACTTGTTGGCTTCCGGGAACAGATCATGGAGGAATTGCTACTCAAAATATAGTCGAAAAACTTTTGTTAAAAGATGGAATAAAAAAGAATGATCTTGGCAGAGAAAAATTTTTAGAAGTAATGTGGAAATGGAGAAAAGAAACTGGAGACACGATTTTAATGCAACTTAAAAGGATCGGATGTCTTTGTGATTGGGATAGAACTAGGTTTACAATGGATGATGATTGTGCAGAAGCTGTATTTTATGCTTTTAAAACTTTGTATGATGAAGGGTTGATTTATAGAGGAAATTATATGGTAAACTGGTGTCCTAGGTGTCATACAGCTTTATCAGATATAGAAGTAGAACATAATGAACAAAACGGAAATCTTTGGCATATAAAATATCCTATAAAAGATTCTAATGATTTTATAATTGTTGCTACAACAAGGCCAGAGACAATGTTTGGAGATACTGCAGTTGCTGTAAATCCTGACGATGAAAGATATAAAAATTTAATTGGAAAAACATTGATTTTGCCTATAGTTAATAGAGAAATAAAAATTATTGCTGATGAAATGGTGGAAAAGGGTTTCGGAACAGGTGCTGTAAAAATTACTCCGTCGCATGATGTAAATGATTATGAAACTGCAAAAAGGCATAATTTAGAATTTATTACTGTTATTGATAAAAATGGTAAAATTTTAGATTTAGATTTTATTCCTGAAAAATTTCATAATTTAGATAGATTTGAAGCTAGAAAACAAGTCGTTGTAGACTTAGAAATAGAAAATTTATTGTTAAAGACTGAAAATTATAAAAACAATGTTAGTGTGTGTTATAGATGTAATACAGTTATTGAGCCATCTATTTCCCCTCAGTTTTATTTAAATACAAAAGATTTAGCAAAATCTGCGATAGAAGCTTCCAAAAAAGGCGAAGTTTCATTTTTACCTGAAAGTTGGGAAAAGCCTTATTTAAATTGGATGGAAAATTTGCATGATTGGTGTATTTCCAGACAGATTTGGTGGGGACATAGAATTCCTATTTGGTATTGTGATAATTGTAAAGATAAAAATAATCAGCCATCAATTATAATTTCAAAAGAAAAGCCTTCTAAATGTCCTCATTGTGGAAATACTGAAAACTTTACAGAAGAAACAGATGTTTTAGATACTTGGTTTTCTTCAGCTCTTTGGCCTCTTTCTACTTTAGGCTTTCCAAAAAGTGATAAAGATTTGAATTATTTTTATCCAACTCAAGTTTTGGCGACAGGACATGAAATTTTATATCTTTGGGTTGCTAGAATGATAATGATGGGTTTAAAGTTCAAGGGAGAAGTTCCTTTTAGAAAGGTTTATATACACGGAATTGTTAGAGATTCTCACGGAAAAAAGATGAGTAAATCACTTGGGAATGTGATAGATCCTTTGAAAATAGTTGAAGAATTTGGTACAGATGCTCTTAGATTTTCTTTGACTTATAATGGGATTATGGGGCGAGACTTGCAGATGTCAAATGATTCCTTTTTGATGAGTAGAAATTTTTGTAATAAACTTTGGAATGCTTCAAGGCTTATTTTGATGAATTTAGACGAATTTTTAAAAGATAAAAATAATAAAGATTTATGGGCAAAAGATGAATTAAAAAATTTAGAACTTGAGACATCGGATAAATGGATTTTATCAAGTTTAGAAAAAACTAAGATAGAAGTGAAAAAATTTTATGACAAATCCGATTTTTCAATGGTTGCAAGAATTTCTTATGAATTTATTTGGAGCAAATATTGTGATTGGTATTTGGAGTTTTCAAAGGCTAGAATTTATGGAAACAATGAAAATGAGAAAAAAATAGTTTACAGTGTTTTGATAACGGTTTTATCAGAAATTTTGAATTTTATTAATCCAATTATTCCATTTATAACAGAAGAAATAAATGAAAATATGAATAAAATTTTAAACATAGAAAATAAGGATATTGCAACAAAAGTCAATTTTGATAAAGAAATTGCATTAAATAATTTTATTGATGAAAAAGCTGAAAATGATATACAAACTTTAATAAATATAATTTCAGGAATTAGAAATGTTAGAGCTGAAATGAATATTCCTTTAACAAAGGAATTTGAAATTTTTATTAAATATGAGGATGAATCAAAAACTTTGAATGAAGAAACTCAAAAATATATATTAAAATTGACTAAATCTATAAAAATAGTTCAAGGAATAAATATTGAAAAACCTAAAAAAAGTTCTACAGTTATAACAAAAGGTTATCAGATTTTTGTCCCACTTGAAGGGTTGATTGATTTTGAAAAAGAAAAAGAAAAAATTGAAAAGAATATAAAAAATTTAGAGCAAGAATTGGAAAAAGCTAATAAAAAACTTGAAAATGATAATTTTGTTAAAAATGCACCAGTTGAAGAATTTGAAAAAGTTAAAGAAAAAAAAGAATCGTATTTAGAGCAAATATTGAAATTAAAAGAAAATTTAGAAGAAATAAATTAATTGGAATTTTTATTATGCAAAAAAAAAATTGTAATGGATATGATGATATTTATAAAAATTTAGATTCTAATATTGGAGATTTTGTTTTTGACAAAACAGTTGTTGATGTTTTTTCTAATATGATAAATCGTTCAGTTCCCGGATATGAATTGATTTTGAAAATGACTGGAGAAATGTCAAAAAAATTTATTCAAAATAATACTAGGTGTTATGATTTTGGATGTTCACTTTTGGGGTCTACTTTGTCAGTTATAGATCAAAATAAGGATAATATTTCAAAAAATTTTGATATAATAGCAATAGACAATTCAGAAGCTATGATTGAAAAAGCAAAAAAAATTTATGCTAATTATATTAAAGAAAATAATAATAAAAATGTTTCCTTAGAATTTCAATTTCAAGATATAAATAATGTGCATGTTGAAAATTGTTCTTTTGGAATAATGAATTTTGTTTTACAATTTTTTGATAGTAGTAAGAGATTTGATTTATTAAAAAAAATTTATGATGGAATGTTGCCAAAAGGTGCTTTTTTGATTTCTGAAAAAGTTAATTTTTTAGAAGATAATGTTCAAGATTTTCAGCAAGAAATGTATTTTGCTTTTAAAAAATTAAATGGATATAGTGATTTGGAGATTTCTAAAAAAAGGAATGCCTTGGAAAATGTGTTGGTTTCAGATCCAATACAAGTTCATATTGATAGATTAAAAGAAGTAGGATTTTCTGAAGTTTATCAGTGGTTTCAATGTTTTAATTTTGTATCATTTTTGGCAGTAAAGTGATATTTATAAAAACTATTGATATTTTATATTTTTGACAAATTAATTGTTTTTGCTTTTTAATTTTTTTTGTAGACAAATAAAAAATAAATTTTAAAATGTAATATGTTTTAAGAGGAAAAATTATGAATTCAATAATTGAAAATATAAAAAATAGAAGATCTGTTAGAGAGTTTGATTCAAAAAAGATAGATAAAAATATACTTGAAAAAATCGTAGAAGCTGCAAGTTTTGCACCTACAGGAATGAATACCCAGCCTTGGAGATTTGTTGTAGTTCAAGATGATGAATTTAGAAAAAATTTAGCTCAAGATGCAAGTGTTCGATATAAAAAATGGCTTGAAAACTTACCTCAAGATTTCAAAGATATGAGAAAAGAAATTGATGATAAAACAGATGACCCAGCTTATTATGGAGCCCCGGTTATAATTTTTGTTATTGGGAAAGGAATGACTACAGATTTTGATTGTCCTATGGCATGTCAAAATATTATGTTGTCTGCTAGATCTTTTGGAATAGGTTCTTGTTGGGTTTATATTGGACAATTTCCTTTGGGAAATGATATTATTAGAGAAAAATTGGAATTAAAAGAAGGAGAAAAAGTTTATGGACCTATAATTTTAGGTTATCCAAAAAATGAGTTTCCTATTGCTCCAGAAAAAAAATCTCCAATAATAAAATGGATTTAAAATTAATAAAAAAGGTTTAATTGTGATAGAAAATAAAGATAATAAAAAATTTTATATAAAGACTTTTGGTTGCCAAATGAATGTTTATGATTCAATTTTAATTGGAGAGCAGCTTGAAAGTTTAGATTATTCAGAGACAGATGATATAAAACGCGCAGATTTGATTTTATTTAATACTTGTGCAATTAGAGCATTGGCAGAGCATAAAGCTCTTAGTGAGTTGGGTGCAACAAAAAAACTTAAAAGCAAAAATCCTAATATAAAAGTTGGAATAATGGGCTGTGTTGCACAGAATCTAGGCAAAAAAATTTTGAGTTCATATCCTTTTGTAGATTTTGTTTTAGGGACAAAAGAGATGTATAAATTGCCTGAATATTTAGAAAAAAAAGAATCTTATAAAAACGACAAATCAATTTTAAAGTTGTCTCTTGATGAGAAAATAGTCGGATATGAATCAAAAAAAGTAAATTCAGTTTCAGCCTTTATAACTGTAGTTAGAGGTTGTACTAATTTTTGTAGTTATTGTATAGTTCCTTTTGTTAGAGGAAAAGAGGAAAGTAGAAATATTGATGAAATAGTTTCTGAAGTTCAAAAAATGGCAGATAATGGAGTAAAGGAAATTGTTTTGCTAGGACAAAATGTAAATATTTTTGGAAAAGATATAAATACAAACTTGCAAACTTTGATTAAAAAAATAAATGATATAGAAGGGATTCTTCGAATTAGATATTTTACTTCTCATCCAAAAGATGTTAATGAAGATTTTGTTAAAGCTATAAAAGATATTCCAAAAGTTTGTGAGCATATACATATTCCTTTTCAAAGTGGATCTAATAAAATTTTGAAAAGTATGAATAGAAAATATACTAGAGAAGAGTATATTGAAAAAGTAAAAATGATAAAAAAACATATTTCAGGAGTTGCAGTAACTAGTGATATTATTGTTGGATATCCTACAGAAACAGAAGAAGATTTTCAAGATACTTTAGATATTTTGAAAATATGTCAGCTTGATAATATTTATTCGTTTAAATATTCTCCTAGAAAAGGAACTATTTCTCATAAAAATTTGCCAGATGATGTTTCAAAAGAAACTAAAGAAAAACGGCTGGAGATATTAAATAATTTAGAGAACGAAATTTCTTTATCTATAAATGAAAAAATGATAGATACTGAACAAGAAGTTTTGTGGGAAAGTTATAAAGAAATAAATATGGATTTAGATAAAGAATCTACTTGCTGTGCAACTGAAATAAAGAGCGAAAGTAAGCAAGCATTATTGGAGGGAAGAACTAGAAATTACAAAAAAGTTTTTGCAAATGTTGATTTTGATGAAGCAAATAAGTATATTGGGAAATTAGATATTGTTAAAATAAAAAAAGCTACAGTTTTTTCTTTGTATGGAGAAATACTTTGATTTTATAAATCTCCAATTTGTAAATAATCTCGGAGGATTAAAAATGATTAATCAAGAATTTATAGATGCAGTAAAAATATTAAAAACAGAAAAAATGAAAATTTTTAATATGATTGATGGAATTGAGAATGATAAAGTGACTAGTTTTTTAAATATATATGAAAATCAGGAAAAAATTCTTTTTATATGTAATAAATCCGAAGAAAATCAAACTGTTTATTTTGATTTTAAAAATACAACTTTTGCTTTGGAAGAATTTATAAAAAAAGAAAAAATATATATGTTTTATGATCTTATTTCTGATAGAGTAAGATTGAAGCATGGTTTTGATATTTTGGAAAATGGTAAAGAAAGTTTAGATTTTACTATTTCTCCGAATGGGGTAGTAATTTTTAAAGTTTTTCAATTCGTAGGGTTTGAAGAAAATTCAAGAATAAAAATAAAAAGTTTAGAAACGCTTTATAATTATTTTTCTATACTTGTAAAGAAAAAAGGTTTAAATTTTGAAAGTGAAATATTTTTGAATAAAGACAGAAACGATGAAATAAATAAAAATAAAAACCTTTTGAAGGTCATAGAAAATTTAGTTCTAAAAATTAAAACAGATGCACATTTTTATTATGAAAATGATGATTCATATAATACATTTTTTGCTAGAGGCGAATATGATGACAAAAAACAAGATCTTTTGTTTGTTTTTAATGATAATAATTGTAAAGAAAATTTTAAATTTTTAAGATCAGATATTTTTACATACAAAAAAGATAATACAAAAAAAACCTTTTTTATATTTGAAGATTTGTTATCAAATGAAGTTTTTATAAGAGATGCAAAAGAATTGAAAAAGAAAGGGTTAGCTGTAAAACTTAACATTTCTGAATCTCATTTATTTAGATTTAAAAAAGTTGTAGACAATGACATAATGTTAATGGAAATGCTTTTTGAACAAACTCAATATAAATCTATAAAAATGAACGATTTTTTTGAAAAAATTTTTAATAACAATAATGAAATTGTAGATTTAAATGATATTGTAAATATTTATTCTATGACTTCAGATGAATCTTCGGATAATATGTCATGGATGGAAAAAAATCTTCCAGATTTAAAATCAAGAAATATTGTTTACCTTTGTATGGAAATGTTTATTCCTGAACTTTATGAAATGAAAGAAAATGAAGATTATAATGGTGCTGTTGATGCAAATTTTAGTGGTGGGCTTGGAATTTTGGCTGGATGCACATTAGAAGGTTTTGGAAATATTGGTTTAGATTCTTGCGCAATAATTCCAATGTATAGAAAAAGAAGGCTTCAAAGAGTAAATTCTAGTTTAGAGCAAGAAATTTATGAAGAGGAAATAGACTATACAAAAAATAAAAATTTGAGAAGGCTTATAGATGAAGAAACAGATATACAGCTTGAAATACAAGTTTTTGTAGAAGATAAAAAATATTCTGTAAAAGTTTGGGAAATTCACAGAAAAGATTCAAAAATTTATTTATTAGAAGAACCAGAAATTTTTGATATTCTTTATACTGGAAGCAGAGATCAAAGATTAAAGCAGGAAGTCTTGTTTGGAAAGGTTGTTCCAGTTCTTTTAAAATCTTTAAATATAAAACCTAGCATAGTTCATTTAAATGAAGCACATCCAATTATTGCAGCAGTCCAGATGAAAGATTGGAAAAATATATCATTAGGCGATGATTTTTTTGAAGATACTAGAATTTTGTTTACAATTCATACTCCTAGAACAGCAGGGATGGAAGTATTTTTTGTTAATTTTAATAAATTAGAAATTCCATATTATTTTAAACCAATTTTTGATAAAAATAATTCTGGAAAACTAGATTTTACAAATGCAGCAATAGAAATTAGTGATAGAGTAAATACTGTTTCTGATAATCAAATTAGGATTGTGAAAGAAAGAATTTTTACAGATGATAAGTTCCATAGAAAAATTATTGGAATAATGAATGGTTCATCAAAAAGTTATTGGACATCAGAAAATAATAAGAAATTTTATGATATGAATGAACAAGATATAAAATGCTATGATTTATGGCAGGAACATAAATTTAATAAAAAAGAAGCTATTGATTATATTAAGACAGTTTTTTATAGAGAAAATATTTTTGATACTTTAAATGTGGATAAAAGTATTTGTGATAAATTATCTGAAAGCAAGCCTTCAGCTTGGGCAATTAGAAGAATTGTTGATTACAAAAATCAATGGCCACTTTTGAAAGATATTATTAGAATAATTTGTGCAGAAAAAGGAACTTTTGTGGATTCAATTTTTGGAAAAATGGAAGGACTTGGTTTTCAAGTTGTGATAGGAGGAATGGCTCATCCAAATGATCAGAATAGTCAACAGTGGATAAAGGAATTTATTCATTGGATGAAAGGATATTGGAGAGACGATTTATCAAAAGATTATGTTGAAGCTCCTGAGCTTTTTGGTAATTTTTTCTTTTTACCTTCTTTTAGAGATGGATTAGGAAAAATTTTGAAAATATCAGCAATCGGAGGAGATGTTTGTTTAGAAATTCCTACTTGGGATGAAGAGGCTTGTGGGACTAGTGGAATGAGAGCTTTGGGTAATGGAAATATTTGTATAGATTCAAGTGATGGAGCATTGGAATGGCTTGATGATAATAAAAATAGTTTTATGTTGAAGCCATATGAAAATTTGACTATTTTAAGATATATGCAAAAAATTTCTCAAATGTATTCTAATCTTTTAAGTAAAGAGCAAAATGTAGATTCTTTAGATTTAGAATATGATGAGTTTTTAAATATGAAAAAACAAGCAATTTTGACTTGGAAAAATAAAATTGATGTAGATATTATGTCTCAAAGGTATGCTAGAGAAATGTTTTATCCAGCAGTAAAAGCTAGTGAAGTAATAAAAAATAAATAAATTTTTTTGTTTGAGATAATTTTAAAAGAGACACTATAAAAAGTGTCTCTTTTTTTTATAGCTAATTTAAAATAAAATAATTTATTACAAAAACAATTATACTGTACCCCATTAAAAGATTGTTAAAAATCTGGGAATTTTAGTCCAATAAAATTTCAAAATAAAGGTTTTTTTATGTCAGAAAATAATTATTCTTCAAAGGGAAATATTCTGTAATAACGAGTTATTTTGTCATTGTGAAAGAGCATAAACGAACGAAACAATCTAGTAAATAATGAGAGAAAAAAAGAGTGGATTGCTTCATATATGGTTTGCAATTATAAAAGTCAAGTAATTCGTAGACAGTTTTTATATTTATTTTGTCCGCCTTATAGCGGAAAAGCTGA
>CAYQVV010000048.1:0-9731 GCA_964421155.1 uncultured Elusimicrobiaceae bacterium | reverse complement strand
ATTTTTTATTTTATCATTTTGTCAACGAATTATTTGACTTTTACAAGGAATGACAAAAAAAAGACAGGACCATAAATCATCACTGGCGGAAATGACAATTTAGTATAATTTCATCTATATAAATACTAACAACTAGAGACTCGCTGTAGCAAGTCTCTACATTTTTTCCTTCTTTTAAATATTTGGCTAAGGCAATCTATTTCCTTGTTTTCAAATAAAACATAAAAAAAAGCAAGCGAACTTTTCAGCCTGCTTGCTTTTTATATTTAAAAATTAATAATCAAAAAGAAATCTAACAATTCCCAACCTTATAATTTCCTTCTCTTCTGTCATGCAATTCCCCAATTTTGGATTTGTTCCAATTTGAAGTTTTGCTAAAATATCCAACAATTCTAGTAATTCCATCTAAAATTACAGGTTCTCTTCCTTCTAACACACTAGACAAATTTTCCCAATCTGCATGTTCTAAAACATCTTTTTTTATTTCATATTTTTTTTCTGTTTTTTTATTGAAAACAACAAAAGTTTTTTCTGTTTCTCTTAAAACTTCAAATTCTCCTGAATTTTGATTTATTTTTGTTAAAAAATCTTGATTTGACATTTTTTATTCTCCTTTTTTTTTTAATTTAACACTCACAACTAAAAATTTCTTTTACACCACTAACATTTTCTGCACCACAACTTTGACATCTATCAAATACTCCTCTAATCATTTTATGACATGCATTGCAAATTGTAAACTCTGGAGATATTGTCACCTGTGCACAGTTCGTATTTTCCCAAGTTTTTTTGATTAAATTCATAATAGATTCTGGAGACGGTTTTTCTTCTCCAATAAAAGCATGAATAATAGCTCCTGCTGCTATTAATGAATGGAATTTACTTTGCTTTTGAATCCTCTCAACTATAGGCATATCTATATTTGGAGCAAAATGTATACTGTTTGTATAATAGAATGCATCTTTTTCTATATCACCTTTTATATATTGTTTGCTCATAGGATATTCTTTCAAATCTACTTTTGCCATTCTTCTAGCTGCAGATTCAGCTGGAGATTCTTCTAAAACAAATTTTAAATCATATTTTTTGGCATACTCATTTATTTTTAAAAACATACTAGAAATAATCTGAAGTCCAATTTTAAATGCATTATCACTTTCATGCAACTCTTCTCCTGTCAAAAACTGAACACATTCATTTAACCCAATCATTCCTATAATGTAGCTAGCTTTATCCAAATTAACATATGGATATCCATCCATAGACGGTTTTCCTATTTGCCAAAGAGGAAGTCCCTTTCTAGTCATTAATTTTTCAACAAATTTTCTTTTTTCAAAATGAGCTTTTACACAAAGATCCATACTTGCATAAATATCATCAATAGCACCTTTAATGTTCCCTTTCCCTGCTCTATAGGCAGCTTGAGGCAAATTAATCGTTATATTTTGAAATCCACAATATCTCATACTTTCTGGTCTTTCAATCATCATTTTATCATATTCATCTGACATATTTAATGTTGTTCTAAGTCTGCAACATGCTGACAAAGTAATTGCGTCTCTGTCAAAAATAAAATATGGACTTCCATTTTCGCTGGCAATTTCACAAGCTAATTGCAAAATTTCATATTGAGCAGGATCTGAAAAAGTTTCGTGATTTATATGCAAATCCATCTTTGGAAACTCAAAAACATGACCATTTGCATCACCTCTTCTCCAAACTTCCATCAAAGCTTTTGCAAATAATTGCACTTCTTTTTCATATTCTCCATATGTTTTCCCTGTATATTCTCCACCAGGCCCTATTGCTGGCAAATTTTTCAAATATTCTGGAACGCCTGTGTGAATATTAAAATCTATAAAAAGAGTCTGCCCTCCTCGAGAAAAAGCATTTTGAGCACAGCTATAAATTAAATATTGCGACTCTTGAACCAATTCTTCATATGTCTTGCCTACCAAATAAGGAGCATAAGCGATATTAACATTCGCTATTCCCAAAGCTCCTGCATAATAAGCCTGCATAGAAGCCAAAAATGTATTCAAATGTCCTGTCAAAGTATGAGCATGCTTTGCTGGCTTTGAAATAATATTTAAATTTTCCAACTCTAAACCATATTTCTTTATATAATCCAAAGAATGCGATGAACAATAAACTCTAGTAGGATATCCTAAATCATGTAAATGCACTCTTCCTTTTAAATGAGCATCAGAAATTTCTTTTGAAAAAATATAAGATAATGCATACTGTTTTAAAACATTCTCTGCAATCGCCAAATTAACAGCCTCTGGATTATTAGCAGCAAGGTTGCTATTTTCTTGTGTTTTAGAAAAAATCACTTCTTCTAAATTATAAAGCGGAATTCCAAGACTCTTTTGTTTTGCAAGTTTTGTTCCAAGCCCCATATTGAAAAGTTCCATATCAACCAATTCTCTAACCAAACTGGTTGTAACTTGCTTTAAATTTGAATCTAAAATTTTCTTTTCTACTCTCTGAGATACTTCATATGAAAGATCAGGATCAAGACCTGCTTCTTTTATCAATGCATCCATAATTCTAGTTTTATCCCAAGAATGTAATCTAGAATTTGATTCATTTATAACCATTAAAGATATATCTGTTGAATCATTATTCTCTTCTTCTAGAATTTGAATTTTTATATTTTTTTTTGCCTCTTCTCTCAAATCATGAAAATTTCTATATGCTTTAGCTGTAATTGAATATCCTTTATCTTTCAAAACTTGTTCCATTGTTTCAGAAACTACCTCTGCAGACAATGTTTCCCCAGGCAAAAATTTTTCTTTTAATCGTTCTTCAACTAAATCAGTTAAATTTTTTGCAGTTTCATCTGTTATTTGCTCAAAAATCTTTCCAAGCTCTTTAAAAACTTTTACAATTTTTGATCTCTCATAAGAAACTATTCTGCCATCTCTTTTCTTTAATGAGAAAAAATACTTTTTATAATTTTTCATAACACTCATCAAAATTCTCCAATAATTTATTTTTACATCGCTAATTTAAAAATTTAAAAATTTAATTTACAAAAATTTTTATTATATTATTTTTTATATTTAAATCAACTTTTGATATTTAAATCAATATCTTGTTTTTATATTTAATTCTGGAAATTTATTTAATATATCTTTTCTAAAATCTTCTAACTGACTAATACTATACGGTTTTATAAATAATAAACTTTCATCCAGTAAATCCCCCAACTTTCTAAAATTCTGCCAATACCACTTTGCATTTAAATCTTTTATAAAATATGCAATTTCAACCAAATCATCATTATTTACAAAAACTGGACAAATAGTAGTTCTAAACTCAAAATCAAAGTTTTTATTTTCAAACTTTTCATCAGAAATCAATTTTATACTTTTCAAAATTTTTTTTATATCAAAAATTTTTTTCTCTTCTAGCCCAGTTGCTTTTTTGTATCTTTCATCCTTTAATGCAGTTTTTATATCCATAGCAACATAATCTATTAATTTATCTTTCAATAAAATTTCTAGAACATCTGGATTATATCCGTTAGTATCTAGCTTAACTAAAAAATTTCTGGACTTAATTTCTTTTATAAATGGAATTAAATCTTTATGAATAGTAGGTTCTCCTCCAGATATAACTATTCCATCTATCCATTTCGAGTTTTCAATTAAATATTCAAAAATTTCATTTTTATCTAAACTCTCATCTAAATGTGAGTTCAAAACTAAATTTTTATTGTGGCAAAATGGACATAAAAAATTACATCCTCCAGTAAAAATCATAGAAGCTATCTTTCCATCCCAGTCTAAAAAAGAATTTTTTATAAAACCTTTTATATTCATTTCTAAATTCCTACTCGGAGATAAGTCTATACCACGAAAAACACTATATAATGTATTAACGCTGGAATTATACCACAATTTATAGTAAAGTCAACTGTTTTTTATTTTTATCTTTTTTTTCATTTTTATATATAAAAATTTTTTTTATAAATTGATTTTTTCTGTTATTTTTGATATTTTTTCTATTATATTTTTAAATTTAGGAGAAAAAAAAATGGCAAAAATTCTTCCTTTTCAAGCATTAAGATATAACTTAAACAAAGTTGATATAAAAAATGTTGTAGCTCCTCCTTATGATGTTATTTCAGAAGAAAAACAAAATGACTTATATAAAAATTCTGAATATAATGTTGTTCGATTAATTCTTGGGAAAGAAAATCAACAAGACAATGAAAAAATAAATAAATATTCAAGAGCAGCAGAATATCTACAAAACTGGATAAACGAACAAGTTTTAGTTCAAGATCAAAAAAAATCTATTTATATTTATCAGCAAGATTTTGAAATGGAAGGGAAAAAATATACTAGAACTGGATTTTTGTGTTTATTAAAACAAGAACCTCTTTTTGGAGGAACTATATATCCTCACGAAAGAACATTGTCAAAACCAAAAGCTGACAGACTTAATTTAACTAGAGCATGTAAAACAAACTTTAGTCCTATATTCGGTCTATATAATGATACAAACAAAAATATAGAAAATATTTTAAATAATATAACAACGAAAGAGGCAGATATAGATTTAGTTGATGAAAGCAATGAAAGAAATAGAGTTTGGATTGTAAATGATGAAAAAACTGTTAATGAAATTATTAATAATTTAGAAGATAAAAAAATATTTATAGCAGATGGACATCATAGATATGAGACAGCTATGAACTATTGTAAAGAAATGAAAGAATCTGGCAAAATAGGAAACTTTGACCATGTATTAGCATTTCTTTGTGATATGGAGGACAAAGGACTTGCAGTGTTCCCAACACATAGAGTTGCAAAATTAAACAATTTAGATTTTGATAAATTTTCTAAAAATTTAGAGCTGTTTTTTGAAATAAAAAAAACAAACAAAGAAAACATCAAAATAGATTTAGAAAAAGAATTTAATGCAAAAAATATAGCTTTTGGATTATATTCAGGGAATGAAAATTATTCTGTTCTAGTGCTAAAAGATAAAAATAATTTAGATATGATAAAAGGATCTAAATATTATAAAGAATTAGATGTCGCAGTTTTGGAAAGTTTAATATTTGAAAGCATATTGAATTTTTCTAAAGAAGATATAGCAGAACAAAAATTTTTGAAATATATAAAAGATTTTAATGAAACAATTTCTGTAATAGATGATAAAAAATTTGAACTCGCATTTATAATGAATCCTACCAGAGTTGAACAAATAAAAAATGTTTCTCTAGCTGGGGAAGTAATGCCTCAAAAATCTACATATTTTTATCCTAAACTTTTAACAGGACTAGTTATAAACAAATTTGAAATAAATAATTAAAATATAAAATTATTAAAAAAAATATAAAGGCAATAAGGATTAGATTAAAAAATTAAATTTTTAACTTTTCTTTATTGCCTTTTTTTATTATAAATATATTTGAATTAGCTATTAAAATAATTTATTACAAAAACAATTTTTTCATTACAAATATTTTATATTGGATTAGCTATAAATAAAAAACTTTAAATCTTTAAAGGCAAAAAATTGAAAAAAACTAGTATAGAAACAAAACTAATAAAACGGGTAGGAAAAGCTCTAAAAGAATTTAAAATGCTTGAAGAAAATGACATTATAGCAGTAGGAATGTCTGGAGGGAAAGATAGTTATTCTCTATTAGATATTCTAAGTAGCAGAAAAAAACATATTCCAATAAAATATGATGTAGTAGCAGTTCATATAGATTTTGGATTATCTGATGATCAGCCTGAAAAAATACAAAAATTTTGTGACGATAGAGAAATTAAACTTTACTTAAGAAAAGAAAAACTTGAGATAAAAGAAAACAAAAATATAAATTGTTTTTATTGTTCTTGGGTTAGAAGAACTCATTTATTTAAATTTGTTCATGAATTAAAAATTAAAAAATTGGCATTAGGGCATCATCAAAATGATTTGGCTGAAACAATCTTTTTAAATTTATTCTATCAAAGCAAATTTGAATCATTTTTGCCAAACACACAATTTTTTAATGGAGAATTTAATCTTATAAGACCTCTAGTTTATTGCAAAAATAATGAAATATTAGAATATGCAACATCAAAAAATTTTCCATTTGAAAATCATTCTTGTCCTTTTAACTTGACTACTGAAAGAAATGAAGTAAAAGATTTCCTAAATTATTTTGATAAAAAAAATAATACTGTAATAAGCAATATTTTTAATGCTTGGATAAAAAATATAAAAAGACCTGATTATAAAAATAAAGGATTAGTAATTTATGAATAAAATCAAAAAAAATATTATTATATTAATTCTTAGTTTAATTATAATAAATTTATTTTCTGCATGTAAAACCTCGTATCCTAAAGAAAAACTTCCAGAATTAGCAAAAGAAAAAATTAAAAAAGAAGCAAATTATGATACAGACATTTTTTTAAAAGGGACTTCCCTTTATATTATAGCTAGATTTCCTAATTCAATCCCTCCATCTCTAAGTATACAACCAAATGTTTTTGATATAATTCAAAATATTATATTAGCATCAACCAATATTGCACTAAGCACAGATGCAAAAATAGAATTTTTTATTATAGTTATCAATGACCCTGCAAACAACATTTCTCTAACTTTTAAACAAAACTTAATAGATATAAAAAAATGGTTCTATGGTCTAATAGGAAGAGAAGATTTTTTTCAGAGAAGTTTAACTGAAATAAAATATTTACAACAAAATGAAAATTTCGAATACCCTGAAATAACAAAAGATAATTTTATAATGGATCAAACTATTTATATTTTAAAAGGTGACACAAAAACAAAAATAAATGAAGATGAAAAAAAATTAGAAGAAGAAGGAAAATCTAGAGTCAAAAGCATGAAAGAAACTGGGACGATTCCAGAAGAAACAGCAAAAAACATTCAAAATTTAATACAAGATATAAGAAAAAATAAAATTTTAGAAATATACATTGCTTCTATTGTAGATAAAAAATATTATCCAAAAGAAAAAAAATTTGAATATACTTTTAGAAGATATGGAGATGCTGAAAATAATCTTTTACAAATAAATTATGATGAATTTGGAGAATTATTAGCAAAAACAAATTTAAATGTTTGTGACAAATATGAATTTAAAGACTGTGAAAAAATAACTATAAGAGAAAATGATAATATAGTTTTCTCATTTTCTAAACCATTAAATATCTAATTTATGAACAAAATAAAAAATAAATATAAACTAATCATCTTTGATATAGATGGAACTCTTACTAATATTCCAAATTCATGGAAATTTATACATAAACTTTTGAATACTTGGGAAAATCAAGTAGAAAAATTAGCTTTAATTTTTGAACAAAACATGATTTCCTATAAAGAATTCTGCGAAAAAGAAGTAGAGCTTTGGAGCAAAAAAAATGTTCATCTAGATACTATATTAAATGCTTTTAAAAAAGATTTAAAACCTGCAAAAAATCTATATGAAACATTAAAATTTCTAAAAAATAATAAATTTAAAATAATCGCCATTTCATCTGGCTTACAGTTTGTCCCAAAAATATTGGAATTAGAAAAATATTTTGATGAAATATTTTGTAACCAACTAGAAATTAAAGATGGGTTTTTAACTAAAAATCTAAAAATAAATGTCGAAAATAACAAAATAGAAATTTTTGAAAAATTCATAAAAGATAATGGCTTCAAATATGATGAAATAATTTTTGTCGGAGATGGAAAAAACGATCTACATATTGCAAAAAAAGCTGGTCATTTTATAGCAGTTGATCCAAAAATTCAAGAATTAAAAAATATAGCTAAATTTGAAATCAAAAAAAATGAACAAAATGAAATAGACATGGAAATACTTAAAGAATATATTTATAAAAATATAACAAATTAAAAAATAAACTTATGAAAAACAAAATGAAAATATTTAAAACATTTATGATTTTATACTTTACCTGCTCAATATTTCAATCGCTAACTTTTTCAACTGAATTCAAAAATTATGAAAATTGGCTAAATGGAGATATTGTAGATATTTCCCAATATGAAATAGAACTAAATGACACTAAATATTCTATTGAAAAAATAGATACTGTTCAAAGTCTAGCCTCTATATTAAAACAATCTGGAGATTATGAAAAAGCAATAGAAATATTAGAAAAATTCATAGACAAAAATTATTCTGAAATAACAGATTTTTCTATTTTTAGAGATTTAGGGACTTTAAAATATTATATTGGAAAAACGCATTCTGCAGAAAAATTTTTAAATAAAGCTTTTGAAATAAATCCTTATGATCTAGAAACAAATTTTAATTTGGGCAAAGTATTCCTAGATAAAAATGATTTTAAAAATGCAATAAAATATCTAGAAAATGCAATAAATATAAATTCTGAATTTGCAGGATCTTATTTTTATTTAGCAAAGACTTATGAAAAAATATTTGACGAATTATATTATAGAAAAAACACAGAAGATATTAGATTAGAAATTGCGGAATTAGTCAAAAAAAACTATCTTCTAGCAATAACTAAAGACTCTTATTTTACAGAAGCAAGATTTGAATTCGCTAAATTTTATACAAAATGCAAAAATTATGATTCTGCTTTTCAACAATTAACGAAAATTAAAAATACTTCTCCAAACTTTAACGAAGCAAATATTTTAACATCAGAAATTATACCTTTTTTATCTAAAGAAATAACTGACAAACTTGAAAAAAAAACAGAAAATGCCTCCATTATTGAAGAAAAATCAATCCCTGAATTCAAAATTTTTTCAAAAATAATTCCACAAATAAATCCGTATTTATTAAGAATAGGAATTAATTCAGACCAAAAAGGATTTCCCTGCAAAACCAACAATGTTTGTTTTTATTCAAATAATGATTTTAAAATAGAAATAACTTTAAAAATAAATGAAATAGAAAAAATTTTAACCATTTCCGGTTTCAAAAATACTCAATATAAAATTTTACTAGAAAACAATTTTTTGTCTTTATATAATTCAAATAATGAAATTTTGGTAAAAAATGCAAATATAATAAAAATCTATAATCATAAAAATTATCCAGAAAATTCTTTTATTATAGAAAACATTGAAATTGGAAAAGGTTTTTCTTGGTATAATGCATCTAATATGCAATATCGTGGAGATTTTGAGTTTTCATTATACGACCAAACTATAAACATAATAAATATATTAGACATTGAAGAATATTTATATGGAGTAATTTCTTCTGAAATAATGTATTGGTGGCCAAATGAATCTCTAAAAGCTCAAGCAGTATTAGCAAGAACATATGCATTACATCGCAAAAAAATATCAAATGTTCATAAAAATTTGGGATATGATTTATGTTCTTCTCAACATTGCCAAGTCTACAGTGGCATATCTTCAGAAATTGAAATTATGAACAAAGCTGTAGATGAAACTAAAGGAAAAATCCTTAAATATAATGGAAACATAGTAAATGGACTTTATCATTCTAATTCTGGTGGATATACTCAACCTTCTGGGAATGTAAAAGATTGGAATAATCTTAGTTATCTCAAGGGTTCCTTTGAAGGATATGAAGAAAATAAAATAGCCCCAAATTCTCCTTACGCTTTAGAAAACTGGATAAAAACATATCCTAAAAGCTACAGTAATGATTCGTCTTTAAAAACTTCTATGGCAACTTTTAGATGGATAAGAGTCGTAAAACCTGAATATATAAAACAAAAAATAGAATT